>JBJTSJ010000375.1:0-2562 GCA_046076605.1 Tabrizicola sp. | reverse complement strand
GGCTTGGGCCGCACCAACCGCACCAATCAGGCGCAGCCGCCGCTCTTCCGGCCGGTCGCCACAGACGTGAAGGCGGAGAAGCGGTTCCTCTCAACCATCGCGCGCCGTCTCGACACGCTCGGGGCCATCACGCGCGGCCAGCGCCAGACCGGCGGGCAGGGGCTGTTCCGGCCCGAAGACAACCTCGAGTCGCCCTTTGCCCGTGATGCCCTGCGCCAACTCTACCGGCGCATCTATCGCGGCGATGTGGCAGGCTGCTCGCTCGGGGACTTCGAGGATGCGACGGGGCTTAGCCTGACCGATGACAACGGTCTGAAGGACGACCTGCCGCCGATCACCACCTTCCTCAATCGCCTGCTCGCGCTTACGATCGACATGCAGGCCGTGCTCTTCTCGGCCTTCGAGGAATTGCTCGACCAACGGATCGAGGGCGCCATCGCGGCCGGGGTCTACGACCTCGGCCTCGAGACGCTGCGCGCCGAGAGCTTTCAGGTGACTGACGCACGGGTGATCTACACCCATCCCGGGTCCGGCGCGGAAACCCAACTCCTCACCATCTCGGAGAAGCGGCGCAACACGCCGACCTCGCTTGCCGATGCGCTGGACTGGCTCGACGATCCGAAGGCACGGCTTCTGGTCAACAGCCGCTCCGGTCGGGCAGCCGTGCAGGTGCCTGCCACCAGCCTGATGCTGGATGATGGCACCATCGAGCCGCGGCTGCGTTTGATCCGGCCGACCGAGGCGAGCACGGTTCCTGCCAGGATGATGGACGACACCCACTGGCTAGAAGCCGACCGCTCGGCCTTCGCCACCGCCTGGACCGCGGAATTGGCTGAGGTGCCGGAGTTCTCGGAAGCCACGCTGCACATCGTGGCGGGCCTCCTTCTGCCGATCTGGAAGCAGCTCCCCCAAGACGAAACCCGCGTCTACCGGCTGCAGGCCGATGACGGCCAGCGCATCATCGGCCGCCGCGTCTCACCCGCCTGGGTCGCGACCACGCTGGCAAGCGACGCGCCACAATTGACGGCGGCGCAGATCCATGCCCTCGTTCTGGAGGGCAAGACCGTCGTGCGACTGGCCGAAGGGATGGAACTCCATCGCTCCCGCGTCATGGGCGTGAACCGGATCGAGCTCTCCGGCTTCACCGAGGCCGCCAAGGACCGGCTGAAGGCCTATGGCTTCTTCTCTGAAATCATCGCTTGGAAGCTGCGCCTGTTCTGCCCGACCGACCCTGCCGGCATCGCCGTGCTGGATCGTCTACTTGCACGTTGTCCTGTGACGGGACTACATGCACGCGGGGGTTGTTGAATCATGTATTCCGAAACCGACGAATTGATCCGAGCCCTCGCGGAAAATGCCGAAGGCGTCTGTCGTGCTTACCTTCCCTCCGGTCGGCGGGAAGGGTCCTACTGGATTGTGGGCGACCTGCAGAATAATCCCGGCCGGTCGCTTTTCGTTCGGCTGACCGGGCCAGCTTCGGGGCCTGGTGCGGCTGGCAAGTTCACCGACGGTGCCACGGGCGAGCACGGTGATCTTCTCGACATCATTCGCAAGCGGACCGGGATCTCCCGCTTTCCCGATCTCTTGGCTGAAGCCTGGGCGCATCTTGGCCGTTCGCAGCCGGTCCTCTCGGATCGACCAGTGCCTAAGAAGGCCAAGGCCCCCGGTGGCACACCAGCGGCGGCGGCGCGCTTGTTTGCAGCCTCGATGCCCGTCGCAGGGACGCTTGCCGACACCTACCTTCGCGCCCGGGGCCTGACCCAAGGCTGTGAGATGATCGCCCTGCGCTTCCACCCGAAGTGCTGGCATCGAGATGAGGGCCGGACCCGGAGCCTCCTCAGACCGGCGCTGATCGCTGCAGTGACCGATGGGGCAGGGGCATTGCAGGGCCTGCATCGCACCTGGCTCGCGCCTGACGGACAGGGGAAGGCGGCTGTCAAGACGCAGCGGCGTGCCATGGGTCACCTCCTCGGCAATGCGGTCAGGCTGACCCCGCATGACGACATCCTCGTCGTCGGCGAAGGCATCGAGACCATGCTGTCGCTCGTCGAAGCTATGCCCGGCCTTCCCGTTTGGGCGGCACTCTCGTCGGGTCACCTCGGGGCGGTGCTGCTGCCGGAGGGGCTCCAGCGCCTCTACATCGCCATCGACCGCGATCCGGCTGGGCAGCGCGCGGCTGAGAGGTTGAGCGCCAGAGCCCTTGATGCCGGGATTGCCGTTCGGGTGCTCGAGCCGCGGCTTGGGGATTTCAACGATGATCTCCGGGCGTACGGCAAGGAGGCGCTGCGCCAGCATCTGGCAAGTCAGATCGGGTTCGAGGATCGGCATCGCCTGTCAGGCTGAGCTGCATCGCGCAGGGTGCGGTCAGGGGAAAGCGGGGCAGGGATCACGGATCCCTGTCATGGCTCTGGATCGTTGCTTTGCCTCTTCCCGGGCAAGCTCATCCACCCGTCACCCACCCGGCCTTCAAGAGATGGGCAGGCGGCCGTCAAAGGGGCCGCCCCTTCAAGGACGGGGGGCGACTGATTTCCGCCGGCGGGGCTCACCCCGCCTTTGCATCGC
>JBJTSJ010000374.1:0-4195 GCA_046076605.1 Tabrizicola sp. | reverse complement strand
GGCAGGCATCCGAGCAGTAGCGCACGGTATCCCAGACTTTCTCCCAGCGTTTGCGCCAAGTGAAGGGGCGGCCACAGTGGGCGCAGTCTTTGCTGGGCAGGGCATTTTTCGGGACGGTGCGGCCGTCGCGTCGCATCAGGGGCCTCCGAACAGGTCTAGTTGTGGGTTGGATTTCGGTACGGATTTTTCGATGCGGCGTTTGCGACTGCCGTGTTTGGCGAGCACTGCGCGGCTCTGGTCGAGCATGCCGGGCCGACGTCGCCAGTCGGTGAGTCGGGCTTTGGCAGCCCGGGCGGCCTGTTCGTGGTCGAAGACCGGCGCCGGATAATCGCGACCGATCTGGACGCCGAGTCGCTGCTGCTGGGCGACCGGCAGCAGCCATGGCGTATGGATCAGCGCGTCGGGAATGGCGGCCAGTTCCGGGATCCAGCGGCGGATGAACTCGCCATTCGGGTCCTGATCCTGCGATTGTTTGATCGGGTTGTAGATGCGCGGGATGTTGATGCCGGTGACGCCGGATTGCATCTGCACCTGCGGCCAGTGGATGCCGGGCTCATAGTCGGTGAACATCCGCGCGAGGTGCTGCCCGGTGGCCCGCCAGTCGAGCCAGAGGTGATAGGACGCCACGGAAGTCACCATCGCCCGCATCCGGAAATTCAGCCAGCCCGTCGCCCGGACATATCGAATGCAGGCGTCAAGGAACGGCAAACCCGTCTCACCCGCCGCCCAAGCCTCCAACCGCGTCGCGTCCATCTCGCGGGGCCGCGTCACCGCAACGGGATGCAGATCGCGAACTTCGATCGAGGGCTGATCCTCCAGCTTCTGCATGAAGTGGTCCCGCCAAGCGAGCCGCGACTGGAAACTGGACAAGGACCCGCCCCAGTTGCCCCTTGGCCGTTCCGCCTGCCGCGCTGCCGTGGCCTGAACCACCTCGCGGATCGACAGCGTCCCCAGTGCGAAGTGGGGGGACAGCCGCGAACAGGCGCGTTCGGCCGTCAGCGGAGACGACATTGCCACCCGGTAGGGCTCCCCCCGCCGGGACAGGAAGGACTCGACCAGCTCCAGCCCCCGCGTCCGTCCGCCCAGTTGGCGATGGGGGCAGGGGTCTGGCGCCAGCTTCAAGGCGCGCGCCGTCGGGATCAGCCCCGGCTCCACCCCTTCGACCGCGTGCAAGGTCGGGACCGGTAGCACGCCTTGCGCCATGAACCCGTCGCGACTGGCCGCCCACATATCGCGCGAGGGCAACCGCCGCACCACGCCGCACTGCGGGACCTCGACCCATTCCACCCCCGCGCCCCGTGCCCATGCCGCCACCCGCCGGTCGCGGGCATAGGTCCAAAGGTTCCCAGTCTCCTCATGGCTGACGATCCGGGTGATCCCGTGCCGCTTGCACAGCCCCGCCAGCACCGTGACCGCATCGCCCACCCGCACGACCAAGGGTGCGCCCAGTGCAGCCAGGTCTTCACGCAGATCGGCCAGCGCCTCCGCCACGCACTCCCACTGCCGGGCCGAGGCGTCCGGCCCAGCCCACAACTCCGGCTCTACCACATAGACCGGCAACACTGGCCCCAGCCCCGCCGCCAACACCAGCGCCGGGTGATCATGGACGCGCAGGTCGCGCTTCAGCCAAACGAGAACATTCATGGAACATAGATGTAGCCGCGCCTGCAGATTCGTAAAGCCGCAAAAGACTGTTATCGGCCTCCCCCTTGCACCCCGCGCCATTCCTCGTAGCTTCAGATCAAAGGGAGCCCGCAATGTCCGAGCAGAAGACCGTCTACCTGGCCGACTACCTGCCCTACAGTCATCTGATCGACAGCGTTGACCTGACCTTCCGGCTGCACCCCACGGCGACCCGCGTGCTGGCGCGGCTGCAGCTTCGACCGAACCCCGACCGCAAGGACCGCAACCACCTGCGCCTTGATGGCGAGGGGCTGCAGCTTCTCTCCTGCCGCCTCGATGGACAGCCGATCACGCCGACGGTGGACGCGCAGTCCCTGACCATCGCGGCTCATGAACTTCCCCACAGACCCTTCACCCTTGAAACCGAGGTCGAGATCGCGCCCGAGGCGAACACGGCGTTGGAAGGCCTTTACATGTCGAATGGCATGTACTGCACCCAGTGCGAGGCCGAGGGCTTCCGCAAGATCACCTACTACCCCGACCGCCCCGACGTGATGAGCCGCTTCAAGGTGCGGATCGAATCCGACCTGCCGGTCCTTCTGTCGAACGGCAACCCGACAGCCCAAGGCAAGGGCTGGTCAGAATGGGACGACCCCTGGCCCAAACCCTCCTACCTCTTCGCCCTCGTCGCAGGCGACCTGCGCGCTCATTCCGCCAAGTTCACCACCGCCTCGGGCCGCCCGGTCGACCTGCACATCTGGGTTCGCCCGGGGGATGAGGACCGCTGCGCCTATGCAATGGACAGCCTGGTCCGGTCGATGCGCTGGGAAGAACAGGTCTACGGCCGGGAATATGACCTCGACGTCTTCAACATCGTCGCCGTCGACGACTTCAACATGGGCGCGATGGAGAACAAGGGGCTGAACATCTTCAACTCTCGCTACGTCCTGGCCAGTCCCGAAACCGCCACCGACGACGACTATGCGCGGATCGAGGCGATCATCGCCCACGAATACTTCCACAACTGGACCGGCAACCGCATCACCTGCCGCGACTGGTTCCAGCTTTGCCTCAAGGAGGGCCTCACCGTCTTCCGCGACCACCAGTTCTCCGGCGACATGCGCTCGGCCGCCGTGCGTCGGATCGAAGACGTCAACGTTCTGCGCAGCCGCCAGTTCCGCGAGGACAACGGCCCGCTGGCCCATCCGGTCCGCCCGGAACGCTTTGTCGAGATCAACAACTTCTACACCGCCACGGTCTACGAAAAGGGGGCCGAACTGATCGGGATGCTGAAGTCGCTGGCGGGAGAAGCCGGCTACAAGCGCGCCCTCGACCTCTACTTCGACCGCCACGACGGCGACGCGGCCACCATCGAGGACTGGCTCAAGGTCTTCGAAGATGCCACCGACCGCGACCTGTCGCAATTCAAGCTCTGGTATTCCGAGGCCGGCACCCCGCGGCTGAAAGTCAGTGAAAACTGGGAAGACGGTGTCTATACCCTGACCTTCACCCAGACCAATCCACCCACGCCCGGCCAGCCGGAAAAGCAGCCGAAGGTGATCCCGATCAAGGTCGGCCTTCTGAACCCCAACGGCGACGAAATCGTGCCGACCATCATGCTGGAGATGACGCGGGCCAGGCAGTCCTTCCGCTTTGACGGACTAGCCGCAAAGCCTGTGCCCTCGATCCTGCGCGGCTTCTCGGCCCCGGTCATCCTGGACCGCAAGGCCCCGGCCAGCGAACGGGCTTTCCTGCTTGCCCACGACACCGACCCGTTCAACAAATGGGAGGCAGGCCGCGCCTTGGCGAAAGAGGTGCTGGCCGACATGGTCCTGAAGGCGGCCCCGGTCAGCCCGAACTGGCTGGACGCTGTCGCGGCGGTCACCTTTGACCAAACGCTTGACCCCGCCTTCCGTGCGCTGTGCCTGCGCCTGCCTGGCGAAGATGACATGGCGCAGACGATCCATGCGATGGGGCGCATCCCGGATCCCGCCAAGATCTATGCCGCGCGACGCGAAATGGCGGGGGCGCTGGCAATCCGGTTGGGCGATGGATTGTCCAGGCTTTACAAGGGTCTGGACGACGATGCGCCCTTTTCACCTTCCGCGGCACAGTCGGGCAGGCGCGCCATGAAAATCGCGGCCCTTGGACTTCTTTCGCGCCGGGACGGGGGCAAGCTGGCGGCCTCGGCCTACGCACGCGCCCGCAGCATGACCGAGGAGATCGGCGCCCTGGCCGCATTGCTGGATGTCCAGCAGGGGGCTGCCGAACTGATTGCTTTCGCCGCGCGCTGGGGCCGCGATGCAAACGTGATGGACAAGTGGTACGGGCTGCAGATCGCCTATGCCAACCCCGCCGATGCGGCAGCCGTTACTGCGCAGCTGATGCAAACCCCGGGCTTCGACTGGAAGAACCCCAACCGCTTCCGGTCGGTCATCGGGGCGCTGTCGGGCAACCATGCGGGGTTCCACCACGCCTCGGGCGCGGGATACAGGCTGGTGGCGGACTGGCTGCTCAGGCTCGATCCGTTCAACCCGCAGACGGCGGCGCGCATGTCCACCGCCTTCGAGAC
>JBJTSJ010000373.1:0-4495 GCA_046076605.1 Tabrizicola sp. | reverse complement strand
CCGTTGGTCACGAAATCCCCGCTGATCTGGCCGCCATAGGCCTGCATCTCGCGGATTTCCGTCACGGCGCGGGCGCGGTCCACCGTGATCAGCACCCGTGTCTTGCCAAGCTTGAGCACGCCCAGGTCGACCGAAGGCGTGGCCAGCGCGATCTCGGCATCCATCGCGCCCAGGGCCGAGACGTCGATCTCCCCCTCGGGCCAGCCATCGGCCTGCATGCCCCCGGCCTCGCCGCCGCCCATCTCTCCATCCGGGCCGGTGCCGATGGTGATCGGCCCTGCGGCCAGCTGGGCCTTGAGCTTCGGCCGCGCCTCGCCCGGGGTCAGGTCCAGGTCGCCCTTGATCTGGTTGGTGTCCGCCACGATCTCGGCCCCGCGCAGGAAGGCGGCGCCGGTCCCGTCCAGCGTCAGCTGCCCGCTGAGTTGCAGCTTGTCGTGGCCAAGACCCGGGTTCGGTCGGGCAAGGTCGCTGCCAAGCAACAAGCCCAGCGCTGGAAGGTCCGACAGATCGGCCACCAGCGCACCTTCGGCCGCAAGGGGGGCATAGCCGCCGCGCCCCTCGAACCCGACCTTGGTTCCCCCGGCCGCCAGGCTGGCCTTCACCGGCACCACGCGGCCCATGGCGAAGGCCGAGAAAACCTCGCCCGACAGGTCGACGGCAACCTGCTGCCCCCCGGAGAGGGCGGTCGCCGTCAGGGTGAAAGGTCCCGAGAAATCCGGGATCGACAGGCTGGCGTTCACCTCGTCCAGCGCGATGGTCCGACCGGACTGGCGGTCGACAAACTGGATGCGCCCGCCGGTTATCGAGCCTTCGTCCAGCGTGAACCCCGTCGCGGGTGGTGGCACAGCGCCCGCGCCACCCGCTTCGCCCGAGGTACTGGCCGCGAAAACCCAGTTCGCCCGGCCATCGGCAGCACGTTCCAGGTTGATCTCGGGCCGGTCGGCGGTCAGGCCAAGAATCTTCACCTCACCGCCCAGCAGCGCGCCAAAATTGACGTCGATCGACAGGGCCTCGGCCCGGAACAAGGGCTGGTCGCTGTCGGCCCAATCTGCATTTGCAATGCTGACGGGGCCAGTCGTGACCCCGAGGCTTGGCCAGAGCCGGGGTTTGATCTCGCCCAGGACCTCCAGCTTGCGGCCGGTCATCGCCTCGAACTGGCTCGACACCGCCTGCGCGACCCGCTCGGATGGGACTATGGCCAAGAGGCCGAAGGCCAGCACGACCACGACCGCCAAAGCGACCAAGACCCGGACGATCCAGCGCATGCTCAACTCCTCGGAGATTTTCTTGTTTTGCCAAAGTTTATGCCCCGTGGCCGCGCATTGCCAAGTCGGGGCCGCCTGACTGGCATCAAATGGCCGAGAGGGCCTTGCGGCCTTGGGCTTTCCTGAACCGGCCCGGCGCTGTATAGGGCGGTGCCATGTCCGAGAACCCGCCGATCCTTCGCCCCGACCTCGCCCGCGCCCTTGTCCCCGACACCCGGCGCGAGGGCCAGCCGACCATCGGCATGGTCTCCTTGGGCTGCCCGAAGGCGCTGGTCGACAGCGAACGCATCCTGACGCGGCTGCGCTCGGAGGGCTATGCGATCAGCCCCGATTACAAGGGCGCCGATGCGGTGATCGTGAACACTTGCGGGTTTCTGGACTCCGCCAAGGCCGAAAGCCTGGAAGCTATCGGCGAGGCGTTGCAGGAAAACGGTCGGGTGATCGTGACCGGGTGTCTTGGGGCGGAACCGGAGTATATCACCGGCGCGCATCCGAAGGTCCTGGCGGTGACCGGGCCGCACCAGTACGAAAGCGTGCTCGACGCGGTGCATGCCGCCGTGCCGCCTGCGCCCGACCCGTTCATTGACCTTCTGCCCGCCACGGGCGTCAGCCTGACACCCCGGCACTACAGCTATCTGAAGATCTCGGAAGGCTGTAACCACAAGTGCAAGTTCTGCATCATCCCCGACATGCGCGGGCGTCTGGTGTCCCGCCCGGCCCATGCCGTCCTGCGTGAGGCGGAGAAGCTGGTCGAGGCCGGGGTTCGCGAGCTTCTGGTGATTTCACAGGACACCTCGGCCTACGGGGTGGACCGCAAGCACGACCTGTCGCCCTGGAAGGGTGGCGAGGTGCGGGCCCACATCACCGACCTTGCACGCGAGATGGGCAAGCTTGGGGCCTGGGTGCGGCTGCATTACGTCTACCCCTATCCGCATGTCCGCGACCTGATCCCGCTGATGGCGGAAGGGTTGGTTCTGCCCTACCTCGACATTCCGTTCCAGCACGCCCACCCCGAGGTGCTGAAGCGTATGGCCCGCCCGGCGGCGGCGGCGAAGACGCTGGACGAAATCGCCGCGTGGCGCGCCATTGCCCCCGACCTGACCCTGCGGTCGACCTTCATCGTCGGCTATCCGGGCGAGACCGAGGCGGAGTTCCAGACGCTGCTCGACTGGCTGGACGAGGCGCAGCTGGATCGGGTCGGCTGCTTCCAGTACGAAAACGTCGCCGGGGCGCGGTCGAACGACCTGCCCGATCACGTGCCTGCCGAGGTGAAGCAGGAGCGGTTTGATCGCTTTATGGAAAAGGCACAGGCGATTTCCGAGGCGAAACTGGCCGCAAAGGTCGGAAAAGTGCTGGACGTCATCGTGGACGAGGTCGACGAAGACGGTGCCACCTGCCGCACCAAGGCCGACGCGCCCGAGATCGACGGGAACCTCTTCATCGACGAGGGGTTCGAGGCGTTGAAGCCTGGGGATATCGTACGGGTCGAGGTGGACGAGGCCGGGGAGTATGATTTGTGGGGTAGGGTGGTCTAAGCTGCGGCGCGAATGACGCGGCGCTCAGCCTGTGCTAGGCTAGCGCCATTGCCAAAGTCATTCATCCCGAACACGAGGTCGCCATGCGCCACCCGATTCTTATCGCCACATTTTTCCTTGCTGCCTTTGCCTTGCCCGCCACCTCCGACATCCTGCGCAGTTGCAAAGCCAGCATCGAGGTGCAAGTAGGCGGCAAACCCTCGGTGGTCCTGGCCTACCTTACGGGTCAAGGACCCTGCAAGAACAAGGCCAATGCCGACAAATGTCGCGAGCGCGCACGGGTCGAGTTGAACGAGTGCCTGGACATCATCTGGGCCGGCCACCGCTTTGACGGCACCTTGCCGATGCAGTGCGCCGACATGACCTCGGGTCGCCGAGGGGCGAAACTGTCGTGGGAGGGGATCCGGCTGTACAAGCCGCCCCGTTCCCTGTTCCGCGAGGCTGTCCATGAGGTCTGCTGCATCCAGGCCCCGAACAAAAGCTCGGTCAGCTTTGATCTGGGCGGGTCGATCTGGGGTGGGCCAGGTTGTGCAGCCAGCATCGGCGGAGACAAGACACAGTCGGACTTCGTTTTCGCATCGCCCTTTACCATCGACTGCAACCACTGGCGGAATGACGAAAACATCTGTGACCGGCCTTAGCCCGCTGTTTCCATCTTTCCCGCCGTACGCACTGTCCGCGACTCTCACCCCCGCGGGCGTGCTTGCGTCAGGGGCTGAGAGGCCTGACTTGATTCATGGGCAGACATCCAGCCGGAATTCTGCTGTACTTTCAGACGGGTGTAGACAACACTGACGCTTCGCCATTTTGACTTTGCAATGCGAAGAGGCCCCGTTTGTTCCGGCTTGTCTTTCTGCTGATCGCGACCTTGCTTCCCATTAGCTCGGCCCAGGCTGATCCCATACTGACCCTGTTGGATGCAGCCCACGCGGGTGATTTCGCGGCGGTGGAAGCGCAGATCAAGACGGCCCCTGACCGGACCGCCCAGCGCGATCTGGTCTGGGCGCTGGCCGCAACCGATCCTGCCACCGCTGGCTTCACCAAGGCTTGGGTCGCGGCGGCGCCGGACAATCCCACTGCGTTGACCGCGCGAGCCTGGTCCGTTTACTGGGCGGCGTCGCAGATCAGAGGAGAGCGCATCCGGCGCCACACCTGGCCACCGCTTCTGGAAGAAGCAGGCCAGATGTACCGGGAAGCCCTGACTTTGGCCGAACGCGCAACGCGCCTCGATCCCCGTTTCCTACCTGCCTCTGATGCCGTGATCCTGATCAGTGTCGTGACCGGCAGGGGCGAGGCGTCCCTGGTCGAGCTGGAACGGATCATGGCGCTGGACCCGAACCGCCACAGTCTTGTCCTGACCGCCAGCAACCTGACACCGGCCTGGGGCGGTTCGGTCGAGCTGATGGAGGCTTTGTGCAGCTACTTTGCGCCTCAGGTCGCGGATGTGCCAGACTACAATCCCGACATCTGCCTTGCCCAGGCGATCCTTCGCGGTCGGCTGTGGGGAGAAAGGAAGGACTGGGCAATCACGGTGGTAGAGCCACAAGCTGACAAGCCTTTCCTTGAACGTGAGGTCATGGCCCTTGCCCGCGAGAACCTGCTGCCCCTGGATGCCATAGCCTTGCTTCGCACCCGTCTAGAAGCCGAAGGCAGGATGTCGGTTTACCCGATCCTTGCGCCGGACAAGGACCTGCT
>JBJTSJ010000372.1:0-8825 GCA_046076605.1 Tabrizicola sp. | reverse complement strand
TGGGTCAGGACGCGGGCGGCGTCGATGCCTTCGTGGAACGGATCGCCGGTGAAGCTGAGAACCTGGCCCAGGAGAAGATCGGTCATGTGGCACCTTTCGAACCCGTTCAGGGTAAAGGGTTTCCCGGCAGGGGCAAAGTTTCCACTGCAGATCACGGCTTGAAACTGTTTCGCAAAAGCGCGAAGGCCGGGTGAGGAAAGATCGGGCGACAGGCTTTGCCGTTGTCGGAAAAGCGGCCTAAGGTCGGCGGAACTGAGGGGGCGCGCATGGCGGAGACGACGGTCAGGACGACGCCGGACGCGATGGACGCAGCGACGCTGGAAGCGACGCTGGATGCGGCGCTGGATGCCGCCCGGTCGGGCGATGCGGCGCGGGTCGAGGCCCTTTTGGATCCGGTGCACCCGGCCGACGTGGCCGACCTGCTGGAGCAGGTCAGCGAGACCGACCGCGACATGCTGCTTGCCATGGGCTCGGTGGTCATCGACGGCGAGGTCTTGTCCGAGATCAGCGATGCCATCCGCGAGGACGTGCTGGATGCGCTGCCTGACGAGGTGGTGGCCGAGGCGCTGCGGGAACTCGACTCTGACGACCTGGTGGACATCGTCGAGGACCTCGAGGCCGAGGACCAGGGGCGCCTTCTGGGGGCGATGGATGCGGCGGACAGGGTGGCGGTCGAGGCGGCGCTGGCCTGGCCGGAGCATTCCGCCGGACGCCTGATGCAGCGCGAGCTGGTGGTGGCGCCGGAGCACTGGACCGTGGGCGAAGCCATTGATTTCCTTCGCGGTGCCGACCACCTGCCGGACCAGTTCTACCACGTCATCCTGGTCGATCCGCGGATGATGCCGGTGGGCTATGTGACCTTGGGGCGGGTGTTGTCCTCGGGCCGCGAGGTGGCCTTGAAGGCGATCAACGAGGACAGTTTCCGCACCGTAGAGGCGACAGAGGAAGAGGCCGACGTCGCCTATATCTTCAACCAGTACCACCTGATTTCCTGCCCCGTCGTGGATGGCTCGGGCCGGCTGGTGGGGGTCATCACCATCGACGACGCGATGAACGTGCTGGACGAAGAGCATGAGGAGGACATGCTGCGTCTGGCGGGCGTGGGCGACGAGGCGGATGTGAGCGACGGGCCGCTGGAGACGGTGCGGCAGCGGCTGCCCTGGCTGGTGGTGAACCTGTTCACAGCGAGCCTGTCGGCGCTGGTCATCACCCAGTTCGAGGCGACCATTGCACAGCTGGTGGCCTTGGCGGCGCTGATGCCGATCGTGGCGTCGACGGGTGGGATCGCGGGGACGCAGTCGCTGGCGGTCGCGGTCAGGGCGCTGGCGACGCGGGACCTTACGCGGGCCAATGCGGCGCGGGTGGTGCGGCGGGAATTGCTCGCCGGGCTGATGAACGGGGTGGGGCTGGCGCTGATCCTTGGGGCGGCGGGGGTGCTGATCTTTGGCGACTGGCATCTAGGCGCGGTACTGGCGCTGGCGATGATGGTGAACCAGGTGGTGGCGGCCCTGGGCGGGGTGCTGGTGCCCCTGACGCTGGAGCGGATGGGTCTGGACCCGGCGTTGGCGTCGGGGACGTTCGTGACGACGCTGACGGATGTGATGGGGTTCTTTGCCTTTCTGGGGCTGGCGACGGTGATGCTGACATGACGGATGTGAAGGCGGAAGCGCGGGCAAGGGCCTTTGCGCGGCGGGCGGAGGCGTTTGCCCAGGGTCAAGGCCAGGCGGCGGAGATCCTGGCGGATTTCCTGGCTCCGCACGCGGGGAAGGTGCTGTCGGGCTATATGCCGATGCGGACCGAGATTGACCCCCTGCCCGCCATGGCCGCGCATCAGGGGCCGGTGGGGGTGCCGGTGATCATGGCGAAGGCGACGCCGTTGCGGTTCCGGGAATGGTCGCCGGGGTGCAGGCTGGTGGAAGGCGCGTTCAAGGCGATGATCCCGGAGGAGGGGGCCTGGATCGAGCCGGAGGTGCTGATCGTGCCGATGCTGGCCTGGGACCGGCGGGGGTTCCGCTTGGGCTATGGCGGGGGGTTCTACGACCGGACGCTGGAGGGGCTGCGGTCGCGGGGCAAGGTGCTGGCTGTGGGGTTTGCCTTTGCGGCGCAGGAGGTGGCAGAAGTGCCGATCGATCAGTTCGACCAGCGGCTGGATGCGGTGGTGACGGAAAAGGGCGTCACGGTTTTCGCGTGACGCCCCCAAGATCCTTCGAAGGATTTTGCGAAAGTTTTCGAAAACTTTTGCGCTCTTAGTGCGCGATGTCTTCCTGCCGGACGAACATGTTGCCCCAGGCGCGGTCGATCAGCTCGGGTGTCATCTGGTAGGGGATGTTCTCGAATTCGCAGACCGCGATCATCTGGTCGATCAGATAGACCGGCTGGTAGTTCGCGTAGTTGTTCTGGATCGTCGGGAACTTGACCTTCATCAGGTGCATGAGCGCGGTTTCGTCCAGCGGCATCTTCTTCTTCCGGGCCACCATCGCGAAGATCTTCAGGAAGTTTTCCTGGCTGGGGCCGTCGATCTTGATCTTGAAGAAGATACGACGAAGCGCGGCGCCGTCGAAGATCTGGTTCGGGTGGAAGTTGGTGGAGAAGATGACCAGCGTGTCGAAGGGAACGGTGAACTTTTCGCCCGACTGCAGCGCCAGGATGTCGCGGGATTCTTCCAGCGGCACGATCCAGCGGTTGACGATCTTCTGCGGCGGTTCGGCCTGGCGGCCAAGGTCGTCGATGATGAAGATGCCACCGGTGGCCTTCAGCTGCAGGGGCGCCTGGTAAGTGCGGGCGGTGGGGTTGTAGTTCAGGTCCAGCATGTCGAGCGAGAGTTCACCGCCGGTGATGACCGAGGGACGTTCGCAGTAGACATAGCGGTTGTCGAAGCGGTTCGAGGTCCGGCGCAAGCTGTTCGGGTCGTCCACCGCCATCTCGGCGGCGGCGTGCACGATCGGGTCATAGACGCTGATGATCTGGCCGGAATATTCGATGGCGCGGGGGACATAAACCTTGTCGCCAAGGGCGGCGCGGATGCCGTGCGAGATCGAGGACTTGCCGTTGCCGGGCGGGCCGTACAGCAGGATCGAGCGGCCCGAGGTCACCGCAGGGCCAAGGTTGTCGATCAGGTCGGGCGGCAGGATCAGGTGGCCCATGCCGGACATGAGTTGCTCACGGTTCAGGCGGATATCGCGGACCGACTGGCGCTTGATCTGCACCGAGTACTGCTCCAGCGGCACCGGCATCGCGCCGTAATATTCCGACTGTGACAGCGCGTCCAAGGCACGGGCCTTGCCGGCATCGGTCAGCTCGTAGGACATTTCGTTCGACGCCGTCGCCGACATCGTGCCCATCGCGGTCAGAAGCTTTTGTGTCCGGGCAAGGTCGACCAGTTCCTGCGTCAGCGGGACCGGCAGGCAGATCAACTTGGACAGCACCGTGACCTGTGACTGGTTGGTGCGGAACATCGACTTCAGAAGGATGTCGCGCATCATGATGACCGACAGGCCGGTATCTTCCAGCGAGCGGGGGGAGGGCGGCGGTTGCACGCCCGATACCGGGGCCTCAGCGTTCATCGGCAAGCTCCGTAAACAATCCAGCGAAGTTCAGCGGATTGAGTCGTAAACGTGACTTGTGTCAGCCCTGTGGCCAGATGGCGGCAAGAAGGTAGAAGATCAGGATGGACGACAGCGCCAGACCGAAGGGAAAGTAGCGCCGCTTGGTCCAGCTTTCCCAGTCCGGCGTGGCGTTCCGGATGAAGGGAAGGCTGCGCAACAGGCGGTGCAGGGCCAACGAGCCGACCATGCAGACGAAGATGATCAGCAGAATCCCGCCAATATCGCCGCCGACGAACATCCCGGCCATCGCAGCGGCAAACTTGGCGTCTCCCGCCCCGAAAGAGCCGAACAGGTAGAGTATGAACCCGGCAACGAAGACAAGCGCCATCAGGGCAAAGCCCCAGGCCCAGACGGTGAGGGTGGGGGACACGTACCAGCCAAGCAGCGGCCAGACCGCAGCCATTGCGAGAACAGAGGTATTGGGGATCTTCATCCGCTTGAGGTCGGCAAGCGCCGCCCAGATTGCGATGGGCAGCGCCGGGACCAGCAGGATCAGCGCGTCGGTTGGTGAAAGGACTGCTTCGGGCATCACATCTTCACGTTTGCATCGAGGGCATCAAGGCTGCGCACGGCGGCTTCGAAATGCTGCGGATGGGTTTCGATGGCCTGGTTCAACAGGCCCTTGCCCACCGAGACATCGCCCTGCTTGATCGCGGCGAGCGCCATTGAGTACAGCAGCTCGGCCCGTTCGGTCTGGGTCATGTTCACGACCGGCAGGTCGTACTTGCGCTGTGCCGCGCGGGAGAGCACCAGGTTGTTCTTCGCCGTGAACAGCGCCGGATCGTAGGTCAGCGCTTCGGTGAACAGCTTTTCCGCCCCGGGTGCATCGCCGCGGGTCAGCTTGGAGAAGCCCCAATTGTTGAGAACCCCGGCGGGCGTGGTCGTCAGGCCCGCAGCGATTTCATAGAAGCTGTCGGCCTTTTTCCAGTTCTTGTCCGAATCCGCGACCATCGCTTCCAGTCGATAGCGGTCAAAGCTTTCATGGGTCGGCGGGATCAGGTTCAGTTCAGCCTTGGCTTCCGGCCACTGGTTCGACCGGATCAGGGCATCGGCCAGCAGCACGCGATCCTCGGGTGTGGAGTCGGGATGCGCGACGGCCTGGCGCCAGATCTGGGCCGCTTCGGTCGGTTTCTGGGCCCGGATCAGTGACCGCGCCAAACCGCGCATCAAATCGATCCGGTCGGGGTTCTGCTGCAGGGTGCGGGTGAAGTAGTCGACCGCCTCGGCCGGGTCGGCAACGGTCATCATCACATCGTTCAGGTTGGATTCGTCGATGACGTTGACGTCCTTGAGAGCCCGCTGGACCTGAGCGTCAGAATTCTTCTGACAGGCTGACAGGGCGACTGCACCGCTGAGGCACAGCACTACGAAAGCCGGATGGCGCATGTTCGCGTCCTTTTTGTTGACTGCCCGTATTCTTTAACGAATTGCCGCCTAGAGATCGGAGAGTAGGACGAACTTGCCCTTTTCCTGTCGGACCAGACGGAACCCGCTGCTTTCTTGTTCTTGGGTGGCATCATACACAGGCGCTTCGCTTTTCGCGATAGCGAGCATCAGATTTTCGCGGATCGAGTCCGTTTCGCCACTATCCAGTGCAAAGGCGCGCTGGAAATAGACCCGCGCCTGACCAACATCTCCCTGTTCCATCTTGACGACGCCCAGGTTGTTCAAGGCGGGGACGTATTCTGGATCAAGCTCCAGCGCGCGTTCCAGGATCTTCTCGGCCTGCCCCAGGCGACCCAAAGCGAGGTTGGCAGAGCCGATGGACGACAGGACATCCGCGTTTATGCCGGTCTCGCCCGCGCCGCGGAGATAGGCCTTGAGCGCCAGCTCATGCTCGCCCGCCTCCATCAGCCTGTGGCCAACGGTCATGCCGTCGACACCGTCGCGACTGGCGTCAACACCGTAGGGGCGGTTTCTGGAAACGCCACTGGCCGGCACACAGCCGGCCAGGAGAAGCGCAGAGCACAGTGTCAGAAGGACTGCTTCGCGCAAGTCACGTCCCGTTCGATCCTAGAGGCCGCCTGCCAGCTGGCTCAACATTGTCACCATTCCGTAAACGGACGGCCCGATGAGAATGACCAGAAGCGGCGGGACTGTAAACAGCATAGTGCCCAAGGTCAGTTTCGTCGGCAACATGTTGGCTTTTTCTTCCGCCCGCATGACGCGCTTGTCGCGCATGTCGGCCGAATAGACCCGCAGGGCGTCGGCGACCGAGGTCCCGAAGGTGGCGGACTGGATGATCGTGGTGACGAACGAGGCGACGTCGGGTACGCCTACGCGTTCGGCCATATCCTTCAGGACCGAGATCCGTTCCTTGCCGGCCTTGACCTCTTGCGCGACCATGTCGAATTCGTCGGCGAGCGCCGGGTAGCCGGCGCGGCTTTCCTTGCCGACGCGGATGATCGACTGGTCCAGCGACTGGCCGGCCTCGACGCAGACCAGCATCAGGTCAAGCGCGTCGGGGAAGCCCTGGATGATTTCGGTCTGACGCTGGTTGACACGCTTGTTCACCCAGTAGCGCGGGATGTAGTAACCGATGGCGCAGGGCAGAATGCTGTGCAACATCAGGTCGATGCCCGACATCTCTTGCGACATCGACTTTACCAGAGCGATGATCAGGCCGCCGATGAGGAAGATGATCGCCAGCAGGAACTGGACGGCATGGAACATGCGGACGGCGTTCTTGCCGCTGTAGCCCGCCCGCAGCATCGTCAGTTTGGCGGCGGACAGTTCTTCCTTCTTCTGCGGCTCCAGGAAATGGGCGAACTTTTCAAGCTTGTCGACCCTGCTTTCGGTCTTGCGCAGCTTGCGCTTTGTATCGGTGGTGGCCTTCGGCCCCTGGTCCTTCAACTCGCGGAACCGGTCGCGCTGCCGCTTCATTACCACCGGCAGAGCCATGAGGATCAGAAGGAAGCCAAGGAGGCCGATGCCAAGCAGTGGTGCCATCGGACCGAAACGCTCGGTCATGCCCGAGATGAAGTTCGAGAAGAATTCCATAGCCGACCTACACTTTGATGTTGGTCATCACCTTCATGTAGATGATGTTGATGATGAGGAAGGTGACGACGAACAGCGCCGCCGGGATGTAGGCGGTGGTGGTCTTCACCTCGTCGTAGTAGTCGGGCTTGACCACGTTGATCATGACCAGCGCGACGATCGGGAAGCCCGACAGGAACATGCCGGACCATTTGGCTTCGGCGGTGATGGCGCGGACGCGGCGGAACAGTTTGAACCGGGCGCGGACGACCTTGGACAGGCCTTCCAGGATTTCGGCCAGGTTACCGCCCGACTGCTGCTGGATCGACACGGCCACGGCAAGAAAGCGCAAGTCCTGGCTGTCCATCCGTTCGGCGAAGGCCTTGAGCGATTCCGCAACATCGCGGCCATAGGCGGCTTCGTCCGAGATCACGCCGAATTCGGACCCCAGCGGGTCCGGTATTTCCTTGGCCACGATGCCGATGGCGGTCGAGAAGGGGTGGCCGACGCGCAGCGAACGGACCATCAATTCGATCGAGTCGGGCAGTTGTTCTTCCAGCAAGTTCATCCGCTTTTTCGCGGTGCGGTTCACCCAGAAGAACACCCCGCCGATACCCATCACGATCCCGAGGACCACCCGCAGACCAAATTCTGCGCCGGTGAAGACCGACAAGAGCATGAAGGCAATGACCGAAACCAGCGCCATGATCCCGATCAGGGCCTGGGGCGAGAAGGCGATGTTCGCCCGCTGCGCCTTCTTGGCCAGCATCGAATACAGCGGGATGTTCCGCGCGTTCAGGTGCTGGTTCATCTCCTTGCGGAGCTGTTCCAGAACCTGTTCGCGGTTCGCGTTCTTTTCCAGAAGTGTCAGGCGGCGGCTGACCTTGGAGTTAAGGCTGATCGATTTTCCGAAGACGATCAGGTAGATCCCGTTGACGATCACGACGACCGCCACGAAGATCATGATGTAGATTAGGGGTGCGGCACTGATCTGCATGGGTCAGACAATCGGTTCGTAGATGGAGGCAGGCAGGTCGAAGCCCCACTGCCGGAAGCGGTCGGAATAGGCGGACCGGATGCCCGTCGCATTGAAGCGGCCGATGATCTTGCCCGACGGCTCGACCCCCAGGCGTTCAAAGCGGAAGACTTCCTGCATCGAGATGACTTCGCCTTCCATCCCGGTGATTTCGGTCACCGAGGTCATGCGGCGCGTCCCGTCCTGCAGTCGGCTGGCCTGGACCATCAGGTTCACAGCCGAGGCGATCTGGCTGCGGACGGCCTTCAAGGGCATCTCGATCCCGGCCATGGCGACCATGTTTTCGAGACGCGAGATTGCGTCGCGCGGGTTGTTCGCGTGGATCGTGGTCATCGAGCCGTCGTGGCCGGTGTTCATGGCCTGCAGCATGTCGATGACTTCCTCACCCCGGGTTTCGCCGACGATGATGCGGTCAGGACGCATACGCAGCGCGTTGCGCAGGCAATCGCGCTGGGTAACGGCGCCCTTGCCTTCGACGTTGGCCGGGCGGCTTTCCATCCGGCCCACGTGGACCTGCTGGAGCTGAAGTTCGGCGGTGTCTTCGATGGTCAGCACGCGTTCGTGGTTGTCGATGAAGGACGACAGCGCGTTGAGCGTGGTCGTCTTACCGGAACCCGTACCGCCGGACACGATGATGTTCAGCCGGCAGGACACGGCGGCCTGAAGGTAGGCGGCCATTTCCTCGGTGAAGGCGCCGAAGCGGACCAGGTCCTCGATCTTCAGCTTTTCCTTCTTGAACTTACGAATGGATACAAGACTGCCGTCGACGGCAACCGGAGGAACCATACAGTTGAAGCGCGACCCATCCTGCAGACGGGCGTCGCAATAGGGGTTCGATTCGTCGACCCGGCGGCCTACGGCAGAAACGATCTTGTCGATGATCCGCAGCAAATGGCGTTCATCGCGGAAGGTCACGTCGGTCAGCGACAGCTTACCGGCGCGTTCCACAAAGACCCGCTTCGGGCCGTTCACCAGAATATCGTTGACCGTTTCATCCTTCAGAAGCGGCTCCAACGGACCAAGCCCCATGACTTCGTCGTAAAGCTCTTGCACCAGAAGAAGGCGATCTTCCTTGTTTAGGGCAATCGACATCTCATCCAGCGATTCATTCGCCAGGTTCGAAATTTCTGATTTGAGGCTTTGCTCTGAGGCGTGTTCCAGCGCCGATAGGTTCAAATTCTCCAAGAGCCGCTTGTGAAGCTCCA
>JBJTSJ010000371.1:0-5649 GCA_046076605.1 Tabrizicola sp. | reverse complement strand
CGCGGGAGAGGTATTCCTTGATGATGTCGTTCTGCACGGTGCCCTGCAGGGCGGAGACATCGGCGCCTTGCTCTTCGGCCACGGCGATGTAGAGCGCCAGGAGCCAGGGGGCCGTGGCGTTGATCGTCATCGAGGTGTTCATCTGTTCCAGGGGAATGTCCTGGAAGAGCGCCCGCATGTCGCCGAGGTGGGCGACGGGGACGCCGACCTTGCCGACCTCGCCGCGCGAGCGCGGGTCGTCGCTGTCGTAGCCGGTCTGGGTAGGCAGGTCGAAGGCGACGGAAAGGCCGGTCTGACCCTTGGCGAGGTTGGTGCGGTAGAGCGCGTTCGAGGCTGCGGCGGTGGAGTGACCGGCGTAGGTGCGGAAGAGCCAGGGTTTCTCGGCGGTCATCGGTGCCTCTCGACTCGGGCGGGTAATTTTATTGCGTCAGGATTGGGATAAGGGAAAGATCGTGGCGTTGTCAATCGCTGCGCTGCGGCAACGCGGGCGGAGCGGGGGTTTCACACCCTCGCACCCCCGTGGAGTATTTGCGAAAAGAGCAAATGGATTGCGGGAAGTTGGTGATCGGCTAGGGTCGGGCGATGTTCGGCACGGTTGCGGTTCCCGTCTGGCTCTTGGTCCTGATCCTCGGCTTTGCCGCGATCAGCTTTGCGAAGCATTTCTTGTTCCCGAGCGTGCGCTGGTTCTTCCGGCGGCGGGCAGAGAAGGCGCTGTCGCGGCTGAATGCGCGGCTGGACCGGAAGATTGACCTCTTCAAGCTGGCGCAGCGGTCGGACATGGTGGCGCGGCTGGCCTATGACCAGAAGGTTGTCGAGGCAGCGATGGCGCATGCGACGGAAACCGGGGTGCCGGGCGAAGTCGCCTTCGAGGAGGCGCAGCGCTATGCGCGGGAGATCGTGCCGGGGTTTTCAGCGACGGTCTATTTCGGGTTCGGCACACGCGCGGCGAAATGGCTGTCGCGGCTTCTTTACCGGGTTCGGGTGGGCAAGGTCGACAAGGAGCTGGCAACGCTCGACCCCAGGGCGACGGTCATCTTCGTGATGAACCACCGGTCGAACGTGGATTATGTGCTGGTGACCTGGCTGGTGTCCGACCGCTCGGCGATCAGCTATGCGGTGGGGGAATGGGCGCGGATCTGGCCCCTGTCGGCGCTGATCCGGTCGATGGGGGCCTATTTCATCCGGCGCGGCAGCCGGAACGCTTTGTACCGGAAAGTGCTAGCGCGGTATGTGCAACTGGCCACGGAAGAGGGCACGACACAGGCAATCTTTCCCGAGGGCGGGCTGTCGCTGGACGGGCGCGTGGGGCCGGCCAAGCTGGGGTTGCTAAGCTATATCGTCGAGGGCTGGGAGCCGGGGGAGCGAGACGTGGTCTTTGTCCCGGTTGGCCTGGCCTATGACTGGGTGCTGGAAGACCGCGTGCTGGTCGAAGCGGCGGCGGCGGGGACACGGCGGTTCCGCAATCGTCCGTTCCGGGTAGCTTGGCACGCGATGCGGTTTATGTGGGCGCGGTTTCGGCGGCGGACCAAGGGCTTTGGCACCGCGGCCGCGGGGTTTGGCGCTCCGGTCAGTCTGCGAGCACATCTGGCGGGTGGCGGCACGGTGGAAGCACTGGGCGAACGGCTGATGGCGGCAATTGCCGAGGTGGTGCCGGTGCTGCCGGTGCCGCTGGTTGCCAGGGCGCTTGGGGACGGTGCAGCCAGCCGCGAAGACCTGACGGCGCGGGTCGAGGCGCTGATCGCGCGGCTGCAGGCGGCGGGGGCGGTGTTGAAGCTGCCGCCACAGGGGCTGACGGTCACGGTAGAGGAAGGCCTGGCTCCGCTGATCCGGCGTGGGCTGGTGCGCGAGGACCTGCAGCCGGTGGCAGAGGGGCGGGCGCTCTTGGCGTTCTATGCGGCCTAGGTGCCGGAGGTCTAGGCGTCGCTGCAGCGCCGCAGACATAAAATTTCAAGAAACACCGATCATACTATTGCAAAATTGCGCGCAAGAATATTATCTGCCCTTGATGCCGCGGCGATTCTGCAGCGCGGCAAAGGGACTGGAGGCTATGGTGGCTTTGGATACGCAGAACGCTCCCGCGATCTATGACGCGCCGAAGAAGGACCTGTACGAGCTGGGCGAGATGCCGCCCTTGGGCCATGTTCCAAAGCAGATGTATGCCTGGACCATCCGGCGCGAGCGGCACGGGGCGCCGGAGACGGCGATGCTGCAGGAGGTGGTGGACACCTGGACCATCGATTCGAACGAAGTGCTGGTCATGGTGATGGCGGCGGGGGTCAATTACAACGGCGTCTGGGCCGCGCTGGGCGAGCCGATTTCGGTCTTTGACGGCCACAAGCAGCCCTATGCGGTGCTGGGCTCGGACGCGGCTGGGATCGTCTGGGCGGTGGGCGACAAGGTCAAGCGCTGGAAGGTCGGCGACGAGGTGGTGATCCACTGCAATCAGGACGACGGCGACGACGAGGAATGCAACGGGGGGGATCCGATGTTCTCCCCCTCGCAGCGGATCTGGGGGTACGAGACCCATGACGGGTCGTTTGCCCAGTTCACCCGGGTCCAGTCGCAGCAGCTGATGCCGCGCCCGAAGCACCTGACCTGGGAGGAATCGGCCTGCTACACGCTGACGCTGGCGACGGCCTACCGGATGCTGTTCGGGCATGAGCCGCATGACCTGAAGCCCGGGCAGAACGTGCTGGTCTGGGGGGCGTCGGGGGGCCTTGGGTCCTATGCGATCCAGCTGATCAACACGGCAGGGGCCAATGCGATCGGGGTCATAAGCGACGAATCGAAGCGCGATTTCGTGATGGGTCTGGGCGCGAAGGGCGTCATCAACCGCAACGAGTTCAAGTGCTGGGGGCAGCTGCCCAAGGTCAACACGCCGGAATACAACGACTGGCTGAAAGAGGCGCGGCGGTTCGGCAAGGCGATCTGGGACATCACCGGCAAGGGTGTTTCGGTGGACATGGTGTTCGAGCATCCGGGCGAGGCGACCTTCCCGGTCTCGTCGCTTGTCTGCAAGAAGGGGGGCATGGTGGTGATCTGCGCGGGCACCACGGGGTTCAACTGCACTTTCGACGTGCGCTACATGTGGATGCACCAGAAACGCCTGCAGGGCAGCCACTTCGCGCATCTGAAGCAGGCGGCGGCGGCGAACAAGCTGATGGTGGAACGCAGGCTCGACCCCTGCATGTCCGAGGTCTTCCCCTGGGCGGAAATCCCGCGGGCGCATACGCTGATGTGGAAGAACCAGCACAAGCCCGGGAACATGGCGGTCCTGGTGCAGGCGCCGCGGACAGGCCTGCGGACTTTCGAGGACACGCTGGAGGCGAGTAAGTCTCTGTAACCTCAACCTTTAACAACCAATTCACCCTTCGCCTGCATATCTGTGCTTTAGTAGCGCATCCAGTGGCAGCGGTTGCCGAAAGGGAGCCGCCCCTCTGGAAGCACTGTTGCGGGCCGAGGGAGTCATGCGCCACGACTGGGTTTTCGACGTCTTGTCGGATCTACTAGCCTATGCAAAGCAGAACGACCTGCCGCGACTTGCTGTGCGGGTTGCAGAGGCGATTGCCGAAGCTAGGGACGAAATCGCGACTGTGGAAGGCCCGGATGAGCCGCCGCAGTCGCCTCCGATTTCGGACCGGCAAATGCACTAGGCCGGACTTACGCTTGGCGCGCATCGCGACTATGGTCGCCCCATGCAAGCGCCCGTGCTGATCTTTTCGGACGACCAGGCCGAGGCCTATGACCGGCTGGCGGCCGCCTTCCTGGGGGCCGGGATCGATCTGGCCGAGGGCGAATTGACCCCGATGGCCGAGGGGCGGACGAGCGTCCTGGCTGTCGTGGGCAAGGCCGGGTCGGGCAAGACGATGTTGCTGGCCGAGATGTACCGCGGGATGAAGGCGGCGGGAGTCGAGATCATCTCGGGCGACTACGAGGGCCGCAAGCGCAAGGACCGGCGGACGCTGGCGATCCTGGCGCCGACGAACAAGGCGGCGAGCGTGTTGCGGTTGCGGGGGGTGCCGGCGACCACGATCCACCGGATCCTGTACACTCCCGTCTATGACCCCGAATACGAGAAGATCGCGGAATGGCTGGCGGGGACGGGGACGCGGCCTGTCATCGACAGCCTGGCGATTGCGGGGCTGACCGATCTGGCGCTGGACCGGGCGCATGCGTTTTATCAGCAGGTCGCCAGTATTCCCGGCGCATTGGCGGCGGCGGGATTGAAGGGCAGCGATTTCATCAAGGGCTGGAAGCGGCGGGAGGAGCCGCTGGATGTGGGGTTCGTCGATGAAAGCTCGATGCTGGATGAGCGGCAGTTCGAGGACCTGCGCGAGATCTTCCCGACGCTGGTCCTGTTCGGCGACCCGGCGCAGCTGGCACCCGTGGGGCAGTCCGGCGAGATGGTGTTCGACAAGTTGTCCGAGGGGCGGAAGCTGATCCTGCACCGCATCCACCGGCAGACACAGGACAACCCGATCCTGGACCTGGCGCATGCCCTGGCCGACGACCGGCTGGGGTTCGAGGAGTTCGAGCGTCTGGTCGAGGAGACGGCGCGGAAGGACGACCGCGTGGTCTGGGCCGAACGGGTGGAGGCAGCGCTGATGGCGCGGTCGCCCGTGCTGGTCTGGCGCAACGCGACGCGGGTACGGCTGATCCAGGCGTTTCGGGCGGCCTATGGTGCGCCCGAGGACCAGCTGCTTCCGGGTGAGCCGTTGATCTGTGACGGAATCGAGTTGCCCCTGAAGCATCGGAAAAAGCGGATCGACCTGGAGGCGCGGGGGCTGATCAAGGGCGCGCAGGTGATCTACCTGGGCGAGGGCAACCGCGAGGGCTTTGCGCGGCTGCATGTGGTGGGGGCGGAGGAGCCTCAGGTTTCGGCGGCAAGCATCATCAAGATCGAGAAGCCGGACGAGGAGGAGCCCTTCATCCCGCATGCGGCGCGGATGGGGGCGGCCTTCCTGCACGGGGCGGCGGTGACGATCCACAAGGCGCAAGGCAGCCAGTGGGATGAGGTACAGGTCTTTGCGCCGGACCTGTACGCCGCAGCCCAGTCGGGCCGGTCCGAGGCCGGGGTGCCCCTGTGGAAGCGGCTGGCCTATGTGGCGATCACCCGGGCGCAGACGCGGCTGTACTGGGTGGTGCGGAACCGGCTGGCGCGGCCTTTGGGGCCCTTGTCCATCGACGACCTGCGGCGGGAGCCCGCGCCTTTGGCCCTGGGCGAGGAGTGAGGCTTTTCCTTCTCTTGTCGCCGGGCTAATGTCCGGAGCAAGAATGGAGGCCCCGATGGCTTTGGTTTTCGTCCAGTTCCGCTGCACCCCCGGCATGACCTATGAGGTTGCCAATGCGATCTGGGACCGCGAGGTGGTGAGCGAGCTCTACTCCACCAGCGGCGACTATGACCTGATCGCCAAGGTCTACATCCCCGAGGGCGCGGATACCGGGCATTACCTGTCGTCGAAGCTGTTCGACATTCCCGGCATCCAGCGGACGCTGACCACGATGACGTTCAAGGCGTTCTAAGCGGCTTCGCGACCCGGTGGGCGTTCAGGGTTTTCGCGGCTAAAGCCAGGCGCTGCGCCCGGTGCCGACTGCAAGCGCGACGTTTGCGTAACCGTCACGGGCCAAAAGCGCATCAAGGCCCGTGGT
>JBJTSJ010000370.1:0-6879 GCA_046076605.1 Tabrizicola sp. | reverse complement strand
GGCCAGCGTGTCGCCGGGATGGCCCTGGTAGGGGAGGCCGTCGAAAGTGAAACGGAGCGTCTTGGTGCGGTCGATCTGGCCGCCGTCTATGCGGTGCGACTGGGTCATTTCGTGCGCCCCCGTGCGCGGGCCACGTCGCGGGCGAGTTCGACCTTGGTGATCTCATGCGTGACGGTGTTGCGGGTGACGACCAGCCAGGAGCGGTCGCCCTGTTCGTGGTACCAGAGCTCTTGATGCTCGCCTGCCGGGTTGGTGCGGTTGTAGAGGTAGTCGTGGAACGCCTCGACGCCCGCAGTCATGCCGTCGGGGCGGTCGATAAGAGAGGCATCGCCGAGATAGACGAATTCCTGCGCATCGCGGGGGCCGAGGATCGGGTGGTGAATGATCATTCGTATTCGCCTTCAGTGCAGGTTCGGCTGGGCGCCCTGGCCCTTTTCGTCGATCATCAGGCCCTTGAGGAAGCGGTCGAAGCGATAGGCCTTGGCCGTCTCGTGTGAACGGTCGTTCGCCAACAGATGCGCAAAGCACCAGCCAGAGGCCGGGGTGGCCTTGAAACCGCCGTAGCACCAGCCTCCGTTGAAGTAGAGGCCCTCGATATGCGTCCGGTCGATGATGGGCGAGCCATCCATCGACATGTCCATGATCCCACCCCAGGTCCGCAGAAGCCGCACACGCCCGATGGCAGGCATCAGGGCCATGCCGCCCTCGGCCACGTCCTCGATCACCGGGAGGTTGCCGCGTTGGGCGTAGGAGTTGTAGCCGTCGATGTCGCCGCCGAAGACGAGGCCGCCCTTGTCGGACTGGCTGACGTAGAAGTGTCCGGCACCGAAGGTCATCACGCCGTCGATCAAGGGCTTCAGGCCTTCAGAAACAAAGGCTTGCAACACGTGGGATTCGATCGGCAGGCGCATCCCGGCATGGGCCATGACCTTCGACGACGATCCGGCCACCGCAACGCCGACCTTCTTCGCGCCGATGTAGCCGCGGGTGGTTTCCACGCCCTTGATCCGGCCGTTCTCGATCCGCATGCTGGTGACTTCGCAGTTCTGGATCAGGTCCACCCCGCGCTGGTCGGCGCCGCGCGCATAGCCCCACGCCACGGCATCGTGCCGCACTGTACCGCCGCGCGGCTGCATCAGCGCGCCCTTGATCGGGAAGCGGGCGTTGTCGAAGTTGAGCCAGGGATACATCTGGCGGACCTCGTCACGGGACAGAAGCCGGGCGTCCGCGCCGTGCATGATCATCGCATTGCCGCGCCGGGTGGCGGCGTCGCGTTGCGCGTCGGTATGGATCAGGTTGATGATCCCGCGCTGGCTGACCATGGCGTTGTAGTTGAAGTCCTGCTCCAGCCCCTCCCAGAGCTTCAGCGAGAATTCGTAGAACGGCTCGTTACCTTCGAGCAGGTAGTTCGACCGGATAATCGTGGTGTTCCGGCCCACATTGCCGCCGCCGAGGTAGCCCTTTTCCAGGACCGCGATCCTGGCCTGTCCGAATTCCTTGGCGAGGTAGTAGGCCGTGGCCAAGCCATGGCCGCCGCCGCCAATGATGATGTAGTCATATTCGGGCTGAGGCTCGGGGTCGCGCCAGACGGGTTTCCACCCCTTGTGGCCGGTCAGTGCCTCGGCGATGACCCGAAATCCGGAATAGCGCACGGTCGTCTCTCCTGCTTCTGGCCTGTTCTAGGCCTGAAAGCGGGGGAAGACGCAGCCGTTTTCGCCATGCCTACCGCCGTTTCCGCCAAGCTGGTCAGAGGTACCAATCGTGCTCACGCGGCAGGACATCGGCCATGAAAGCCTCGAACTCCGACCGCTTGATCGCGGCATAGGCGGCCGGATAGCGCGGGCCGAAATGGTCGGCCATCAGGGTGGAGCCTTCCAGCCGATCCAGCGCCGTCCACAGGCGAAGCGGCATCTCGGGGTCGGCCTCTTCGCCCGCGTTGCCGGTCGAGGGCGGCGTTGGGTCAAGGCGGTTCGCAAGCCCGTGGTGGAACCCGGCCAGCATCGCCGCCATGACGAGATACGGGTTGGCGTCGGCCCCGGCGATCCGGTGTTCGATCCGCCGCGCCTTGCCCCCGCCCATTGGCACGCGGAAGGACACCGAGCGGTTGTTGATGCCCCAGGAGGTATTCACGGGCACGAACTGGTTCGGGGCAAAGCGGCGGTAGGCGTTGATGTTGGGCGCGAAGAAAGCCATCGCGTCGTAGGTCGTGGCCTGCAGCCCGGCGATGGCATGGCCGAGAAGCCGGTCGCCGTCCGGTCTGGTTTCGTCAAAGACGTTGCGGCCTGCATCGTCGACCAACGAGGCATGGATGTGCAGGCCCGAGCCGGACTGATCGCCAAAGGGTTTGGACATGAAGGTCGCGTCCAGCCCGTGGCGGTTCGCCACGCCCTTGACGATCCGGCGCAGCATCAGCGCGTGGTCGCAGGCGAGGACAGGGTCGTCGACATGGGCCAGGTTCACCTCGAACTGCGCGCCGCCGTACTCGGCCGTTGCGGCCCCGGCCGGGACGCCCTGTGCCTGGCAGGCCGCGTCGATCTCGGCCAGGACTTCGGCCCATTCGTCCAGCTTGTCGAAGGCAAGGACCCGAGGCGCCTCGGGGGCGCGGCCTGACTGGCGCGGGCGGGCGGGGGTGACGCGGCCCGAGGCATCGCGGGTGGGGTCGACAAGGTAGAACTCCAGCTCACAGGCGACGACGGGCTTCAGCTTGAGGTCGGCAAAGCGGCTGACGATCGCAGAGAGAATCGCGCGGGGGTCGAACCACCAGTGCGGGGCGTCTTCGGGCGGAGCCGGGGCGATCTGGACTTGCGCGGTCGGCGCGGCAGCCCAGGGGACCGGGACCAGCGTGCCGGGCAGGGGGTAGGAGGTCGCGTCGGGATCGCCGTCGGAAAAGCCGATGCCGTTCACGTCCCAGCAGGCCCCGAGCGCATCCAGCGTGGTGATCCCGGCGCAGAAGGCCACGCCCGAGGACCAGAATTTTGCCGCATCGCGCACCGGGATGCGCTTGCCGATGGCAGTGCCGCATAGGTCATAGAGGACGGCGTCGACAAAGCGGGTCTCGGGGTGCTTCTGCAGATAGTCCGCAAGCTCGGCTGGCAGGGTCATGGGCTTGGTTTCCTTGTGAATTCGTCCAGTTCAGCTTTCGCCGAGGTCGCGGGCGAGATGATCCACTGCACCTCGGCAACGCCATCGCCGGCGTTTGCGATGCGGTGGGGGGTCGAGGAGCGATATTCGATGCTGTCGCCTTCGCCGAGCGTGTAGTGATCGGGGCCGAGGGTGATTTCAACCTGGCCCTTAAGGACGAACATCATCTCTTGGGAATCACCATGGGTATAGGGTTCGGGGCCGGTCGAGCCCTGCGGGTCAAAGGTGCCGACATAGACCTCGAAGGCGCGGATCGGCGGCTGTGAGAGCAGGGTCTTGCGGTAGCCTGCGGCCTGCGGGAGGGCCGGGCGGTCGCCCCGGCGCAACACGCGGTGGAGCGCGGGGTTGCGGTCCTCGAACAGGTCAGAGACCGAGATCGACAGCGCCTCGGCGATCCGCATCAGGGTGGACACCGTCGCCCCGCTGGCCCCGCGTTCCAACTGGCTGAGGAAACTGGCCGTCGTTCCCGTCGCCTCGCCCAGCGCCCGCAGCGACAGGTTTCGCGCCTGGCGAAAGGCGTGCAACCTGCGGCCCAGGGCCGCCACGTCATCATGATCCTGTGCCAAGTTGCGACTCCACTTTACATGATGTGTAGTGTCACTGTAGATCTTTGTAAAGTTGATCCAGAGGTGACCATGCGTTTCCCGACCGTCTCGCGCCGGCTGGCGATCGCCGCACTTGCGTCTGGGCTAGTGCCTCATTGCCTGCGCGCGGAAACAGGGCAGCGGGTGATCGTGGTGGGCGCGGGGCTAGCAGGGCTTTCAGCCGCACGGATGCTGCAGGATGCGGGCATCGAGACACTGGTGCTGGAGGCCCGGGACCGGATCGGCGGGCGGATCTGGACCTCTCGGCTGTGGCCGGACCTGCCGGTCGACCTGGGAGCAAGCTGGATCCATGGGGTCCAGGGCAACCCGCTGACTGGGCTGGCCGATGCGGCAGAGGCAAGGCGGCTTTCCACAAGCTATGACGCGTCGCTGGCGCTGGACGAGATGGGGCGTGAGGTCGACCTGACCGACAGCGCCGAAGCAACGGACGCGCTGATCGAGACGGCGCGGAAGGGGCTAGAGAAGGACGTCTCGCTCAAGGAAGCGGTCGCGGCGCATCCGGGCTGGACGCGTGCCGATGCCCGGGCTCGGCGGCTGATCCGGCACCAGATCAATGGCAGCGTCGAGGCGGAGTATGGCGGCGACTGGTCCGAGGTCTCGGCCTGGTCTTTCGATGACAGCGAGGAATTCGGTGGCAGTGACGTCCTGTTTCCCGGTGGCTTCGACCAGATCACCAATCATCTGGCCCGGGGGCTGACCATCCGGCTGGGTCAGAGGGCGACGGAGTTGGCGCCACTTGCGCAGGGGGTCGAGGTCACGCTGGCGGATGGCAGTGTGCTGACGGCGGATCATGTGGTGGTCACGGTGCCGTTGGGCGTGCTGCAGGCGGGACAATTGGCCATAGCCGAGCCGCTGGCGCCCTCGCGTCAGGCGGCGATCGACACCATGCGGATGGGGCTGTTGAACAAGTGCTGGCTGCGCTTTGACCGGATCGCCTGGCCCGAGGATGTCGATTGGATCGAATGGCTGGGGCCAGAGGACGGCCATTTCGCCCAATGGGTCAGCCTGGCCCATGTTGCGGGACTTCCGGTGCTGATGGCCTTTCACGCAGGACAGGCGGCCCGTGAGCGGGAGGCGCAGAGCGATGCCGCCCTGCAGGAAGAGGCGCATGGGGCGCTGAAGGCGATGTTTGGAAGTGCTTTCCCTGTGCCGGTTGCCAGCCAGACCACACGTTGGGCGCAGGATCCGCTGGCACTGGGCGCCTACAGTTTCAACGCGGTCGGGGTGTCGGCGAAGACCCGGAAAGCGCTGGCGGGATCGGACTGGGAGGGCCGGCTGGTTTTTGCCGGAGAGGCGGCATCACCCCGGCATTTCGGCACGGCCCATGGCGCGGTCCTGTCCGGTCGGGCTGCCGCCGCAACAGTGCTGGGTTAGTCCTGCGGCCCGAGTTCAATCTGTTCGAAAGGCGACCAGGCCAGCGGCATGTTCGAGACTTGTTCCTGGGCCCAGGCGAAAAGGACCAGGATCGTGGTGGTGGAGAGCAGCATCTGCATGTTCAGGTCCCGGCTACGTTTTGTTCACGTACCGTTCTGACTGATTCTGGTTGCCAAGCGGTTAACCATACGACCGCGCTCAGGCGACCAGTGCCTCGGCCTTCTTCAAGTCGACGGAGACAAGCTGGCTGACCCCCTGCTCTTGCATCGTCACGCCGAACAGGCGGTCCATCCGTGCCATGGTCACGGCGTGGTGGGTGATGATGAGGAACCGCGTGTCGGTGCGGCGCGTCATCTCGTCGAGGAGGTCGCAGAAGCGGGTGACGTTGGCGTCGTCGAGGGGGGCGTCGACTTCGTCGAGGACGCAGATCGGGGCGGGGTTGGCGAGGAAGACGCCGAAGATCAGGGCGAGCGCGGTGAGGGTCTGTTCGCCGCCGGAGAGGAGGCTGAGGGTTGCCAGTTTCTTGCCGGGGGGCTGGCAGAGGATTTCGAGGCCGGCCTCCAGCGGGTCGTCGGATTCGACAAGAACGAGACGGGCTTCGCCGCCGCCGAAGAGGTGGGTGAAGAGGGTAGAGAAGTTGGCGTTGACCTGTTCGAAGGCAGTCAGGAGACGCTCACGGCCTTCCTTGTTCAGGCCCGCGATCCCGGCGCGGAGCTTCTTGATCGCCTCCTCAAGGTCCGACTTTTCGGCGGCGAGGGTGTCGTATTCGGTCTCGACCGCCTTGGCGTCTTCCTCGGCCCGCAGGTTGACGGCCCCCAGGGCCTCGCGCTGGCGCTTCAGGCGGGAGACGTCGTGGTCCAACGTCTCGGCGTCGGGCATCTTGTCGGGGTCGGTCCGCAGGGAGGTGAGGAGTTCGTCGGGGGTGCGGTCGTCCTCTTCGGCGATGCGTTCGGCGGCAAGGGCCACGCCTTCGCGGGCGGCGTCGAGGCGGGCTTCGGCGCGGGCGCGGGTTTCGCGGGCCTCACCGGCGAGGCGTTCGGCTTCGCGCTCGGCCATGGACGCCTCGCGGAGGGCGGATTCGGCTTCGGCGAGGGCATCGGCGGCCTTGCGGCGGCGCTCTTCGGCCTCGGCGATGGCGTCCACCAACTCGTCGCGCTTGGCGGCGATTTCTTCCGGCGCCAGCATCGCCTCGGCCAGTTCCTCCTCGGTCTCGGACCGGCGTTCGGTCAGTTCCTCTGTCCGGCGGGAGGCGGTTTCCAGGCGGTGCTTCCAGCCGGAGAGTTCCTTCGTCGCTTCCTGACGGCGGCGGGTCCGTGCTTCGCCTTCGCGGCGGACTTCGTCCTGGGCGGAGCGGCGGGTCATCATGGTGATGCGGGCGGCTTCGACGGTGATCTTGGCGGCCTCGACGGCGCCCCTTGCCGCGTCCAGATCGCCAAGATCGGCCACCGCGGCCTCGGCCTCTTTCAGGCGGGCGCGGGCGGCCATGGCTTCGTCCTCGAAGCGACTGACGGCGAGTTTAGCGGCCTCGAGCTTGCCACCGGCGATGGAGCGGTCGGCCTCGGCGTGGGCGAGGGCGCGGTTGGCCTCGGCGAGTCGGGCATCGGCGGCGCGGCGGGCGTCGCGGGCGCGTTGGTCGGCGGTGGCGAGGTCTTGCAAGCGGGCCTGAAGGGCTTCGTGCGCCTGGCGGGCACCATCGGCGCGGGCGGCGACGTCTTCGAGGTCGCGCTTCAGCTGGACGAGGCGGTTCAGCTGCTGGAGG
>JBJTSJ010000369.1:0-6344 GCA_046076605.1 Tabrizicola sp. | reverse complement strand
CACCTCGCGCACATACTGGCTGTCCGTTTCGTCCGACAGCTTGCGCGCCCGGTCAAGGAAGGTCCCCTCACCCTGCGCCAGCATCTGGTAGGCGGCGCGCAGCGCGGTGATCTCGCCCCGCTCCACCCCGCGCCGTTTCAGCCCGACAAGGTTCAGCCCGTCCAACTCCCCCCGCGGCGCCTGCACAAGGCCATAGGGGATCACATCGTTCGTCACCATGGTGACCGCCCCGATGATCGCCCCCTGCCCGATCCGCACCCACTGGTGCACCCCGGACAAGCCGCCGACGATAACGTCATCCCCCAGCACGCAGTGCCCGGCGATGGCCACGTTGTTCACCAGGATCACCCGGTCGCCGATCTGCGCATCGTGGCCCACATGCGCGCCAGTCATGATCAGCACGTCGTCACCGACCCGAGTGACCCCGCCCCCGCCTTCCGTCCCCGTGTTTAACGTCGCCGCCTCACGGATGCGGCAGCGCTTGCCGACGATCAGCCGGGTATGCTCGCCATGATACTTCAGGTCCTGCGGCACCTCGCCCACGGTGGCGAAGGGGAAGATCACCGTCTCGTCGCCAATTTCGGTCCAGCCGGTCACCACCGCATGCGACTTGATCTCGACCCGCGCACCCAGAACGACCTCGGGCCCGACCAGAGAGAACGGACCCACCACGCAGTCTTCACCGATGACCGCACCGGGCTCGACCACGGCAGAAGGATGGATGCGCGCCGACGGGTGAATGGACATGCCCCGGCTCACGCCTTTGCGACGTCGAACATCGCCATGAACGTGGCCTCGCAGGCCAGCTCACCCTCGACCATCGCCCGGCCCTCGAACTTCCAGACCCGCCCCCCGCCACGCAGCGCCTTGACGTGCAGCTCCAGCACGTCACCGGGCACGACCTTCCGGCGGAATTTCACCCCGTCGACGCCCATGAAGAAGACCTTCGCGTTCTTGTCGACGAGGTCCATGGACAACCCGACCAGCACGCCCGAGGTCTGCGCCATCGCCTCGATGATCATCACGCCCGGAAAGATCGGCATTCCGGGGAAATGGCCCTGGAATTGCGGCTCGTTCAGGGTGATGCACTTGATGCCCACGCAGGACTCGTTGATAAGGATATCGCGCACCTTGTCGATCAACAGGAACGGATAGCGGTGCGGGATGATCCGCTGGATCAGATCCAGATCGGCATGTGTCGCAGCAGCAGCATCCATCGTGTCACCCCTTCCCCGGCCAGCGGCCAAACGGCTTTCGGTCTAGCTAGCAAGTCGCGCGGGACGGCACAAGTTGGTCAGGCCGAAGACCGGCACCATCAGGGAGCCGTAGTGGGCTTTTCCGCAAGGGCAACGTTCACCCGTGCGATGGCTTCATCCGTGATGTCCACCGCCGAAAGCGACAAGATCACCAGGTTCTTGTCCAGAATCGCACTGGCCTTCCTGTCCCCCAGAATCTCGCCCAGAACAGGAACCGCAACCTCCAGAAACGCCTTCCGGTCCTGGTCGCGCCCTTCGGACAGACGGCGCGCCTTGGCATCCTGTTCACTGCGGATCTGTTCCACCTTGGCGTCAAAGGCTTCGGCCTTCGCTGCAAACTCCTCGGCGGACAGCGTCTTCCGGGCTTCGGTGAGAGCCTGCTCTTCCGCAACAAGCTCTGCCTCGATGCGGCGGTTTTCCTGCTCTAACGCAGCCGTTGCCGCGCGTTCCTTTTCGATCACGGCCTTTCCGAAATCAGATTCAAGGAACAGGCGATCCTGATCCAGCGTCAGCAATGACGTTGCCGAGTCTTGCGCACCAGCAGGATAGCCGAAGACAAGCAACCCCGCGATGATCCAGGCCCGCAACCATTGGGGCCCGTATCCGCGCCACCCGTCCATTCTCAGAACTTGGTCGAGATCGTCAGGTCGAAGGTCTGTTCCTTGTCGTAGTCTTCCTTCTTGACCGCGTGACTGAAGTTGAACCGCAACGGCCCAATCGGTGTGGTCCAGAAGACGGACAGGCCAACGGTGGCGCGCGGGTTGAACCCGTCATCAACGGCTCCGCCGACTCCTGCCGTATTGTCCAGGCTCCAGACTGATCCGACGTCGAAGAAGGCCCCGCCGGTTATGCCATACTCCTCTGGCAGACCGAGCGGGAAATCCGCCTCGAACCGTGCAACGGCGAACATGTTCCCGCCAAGCGCGTCCTGGTTCGCCGCGCCAAGATCACGCGGGCCAATCCCGTTCGGCTCGAACCCGCGAATCTTGCTGTTGCCGAAGAAGCGGTCCGTCACCCGGGTCACATTGCCGCCCAAGGACGTGATCGCCCCGCCTTCGAAGATCGCACGCAGCGTGACTTCCTCGTTCATGACCTTGGTTTCGGCCAACGCCAGGGCGGTCGTCTTGATATAGTCATTGTCGCCGCCAAGACCGGCATAATCCTGACCGAACCTCAAAAGAACGCCGCCCTTCGGGTTCAGACCGGTGATCCGGTTGTCGAACTCATAGGTGTAGCCGATCGATGTCGTCGTCAGCGCCCCGCGCGCCACTTCGGCGCCAATGATCGGAGAAGTGCCCGTGTAGTTGAACAGCTTGTCTTCGGCGATCCCGATCCGCAGGTCCAGCGTAGACTGTTCGCCCACCGGGAAGCCGATACCGGTGCTGAACCCGATATTCCGGGTGTCATAAACCGAGAAATCAGATTCCGAAGTGCGATAGAATCCGCCGATCGAGAAACTCATGTCACGACCAAGGAAGGCCGGTTCGGTAAAGTTGAAACTCGCGTTCTGGTTGGAGCTGGCCGTCGATACCGACATCGCGAGCGACTGGCCGCGCCCCAGGAAGTTGGTTTCCGAAAAGCCGATATTGACGCCCGTCCCGTTCGATACCGAGTAGCTCAGACCAAAACTCAGCGAGCCTGTCGGCTGTTCCTCGACATCGACATTGACCACGACCTGGTCTTGCGCCGAGCCCTGGTCCGCATTCACTTGCGCATCGGCGAAGAAGCCAAGTGCCCGGATGCGTTCGGCGGCCTGACGGATTTCGCGAGGATTGAAGGGGTCGCCTTCGCTCGTGCGGAACTGTCTGCGGATCACCTGATCAAGTGTTGTCGTATTGCCTTCAATGTCGATGCGCTCGACAATGACCCGCTCGCCGCGGACGATGGCAAACTGGATATCAACCGCCTGACCGCGGTCGTTGCGGGTGATACGCGGCTCGACACGGATGAAGTTCAGCCCCTTCTTCAGGGCCAAGGTCTCCATCCGGGTGATGTTGTTGTCGATCAGAAGCGGGCTGTAGGTCTGACCGGTACGGATTTTCTGCACGGCCTCGAACTCGGCTGCATCCAGACCTTCGACTTCAGACACGGTCGAGATGTTGCCAATCTTGTAGGGCAGGCCTTCGCGCACCGTGAAGGTCACAAAGGTCGCATCCCGCTCGCGGCTGACTTCAGCACTGGCGTCCAGGATCTGGAAATCGATATAGCCCCGCGACAGGTAGAAATCAGTCAGAACCTTGCGGTCCAGCTCCAGTCGCTCGGCCACATAGGTGTCGCGCTGGATCAGATTGCGCAGCAACCCGGCTTGCTTTGTCTCCAGCACCTGCCGCAAGCGCCGGTCAGAGAAAGCCTTGTTGCCGACAAAAGACAGCCGCTCGATTTCCACGACGCGGCCTTCCGTGATCTCGAAGACCAGATCGACCCGGTTGTCGTTGCGCCGGATGATCTTGGGCGTAACCTGCGCTGCCAAACGGCCTGCCACGCGGTAGGCCTCGGCGATTGCAGCTGCGTCCGATTCAGCCAGCGACGGTGAGTACACCCGGCGCGGCTGTGACTGGATCAGCTCCGATAGCTTTTCGTCCTTCAGCCGCTTGTTGCCCTCGATGCTGATGACGTTGACGATGGGGTATTCCTGCACCTTGATCAGTAGGGTCGAGCCCTGTGGCACAAGCTCGACCGTTTCGAACAGGTTCGAGTTCAAAATCCGCTGATAAGCATCGTTCAGAGCGGCGGCCGAAACCTCCTCGCCCCGGTTGATTCCGGCGTAGTTCAGGATGGTCGCGCCATCGACGCGTTCATTGCCCTCGATCGTCACGTTCGAAAACGAAAAGGACTGTGCAAACGCCGGCTGAAGGAACGGCTGCGAAACCGTTGCGGTGCCGAAGAAAACCACAGAGGCCAGCAGACGAGCCCTTGACCTTGCCTGGGCAGACCGCCCCTTGGCCACGCTCTGGGTCATCCGCATAGTACATCCTCACCGAAATTCGCCTTAACGGATTGACTAGCGGGAAAGCGAAGCTTTGTCAAAAGCCTGCGGTTCCTGTGGATAACTTTGCAAGATGTTGTGGTTGCATGCGATCGCCGCAGAATTCAGTCGGCCGCACGCGCAGTCGGGCAGGCGCAGCCGACACAGGTCAGGCGCAGATGAGGTCCCTGCTCAAGGCAAAGATCATCAAGGACAGGATCAGCGTCAGGCCGATGGGCATCAGGATCCCCAGAATCCGTTGCGATGGGGCCCTTCGGGTGACCGCCTCATAAGCGTGAAAGACCAGATGCCCACCATCGAGAACCGGAATCGGGAAGAGGTTGATGATCCCGATTCCCAGCGAAAGGCCCGCGATCACCACCAGGAATGTTTCAAAGCCGATCCGGGCGGCATCTCCGACCGTCTTTGCGATCCCGATCGCTCCTGACAGGCCGCACGTACTGATCATGCCCTGGACCATCTTGCCAAGTCCGGCGAACATTCCCTCGGTGGTCAGCCACATGTTCTGGGCGGCACCGGTCACCACTTCCAAGGGGCCTGCCGAGCGCAGTCCAGGTTCGAAAACCAACCCTGCCCCGATCCCGATCATGTAACGTTCGGTCAGTTCTCCGGTCTCGTTGTCCGGCGCCACCCGAAGGCGGGGCGTCAGGGTAAGATCAAGCGTCTTGCCGGCACGCCAGATTTTCAGTGACACAGGCTGGCCCTGGCTTGCCGTGACGACTTCAACCAATTCCTCGAACTGCTGGATTGCCTTTCCGCCAGCAGACACGATGACATCGCCAGGAAGAATACCCGCGTCCAGTGCAGCAGAGCGTATCGCCACATCCCCCACGATCAGCGAGTTTGGATGCGGTCCCTGGATCGTGATCTCATTGCCACCGCGCATCACGGTGTACATCACGGTCGCTTTGCCGGTCAGCGCATCGGTCGCGTCCGCGAAACTCTTCCAGTCCGGGGTCGCGCGTCCCTCCACGGCTAGGATCACATCGTTTTCCAGCAGACTCTCAGCGGTCGAAGGCAGTGACCGCATCTCGCCAACTGTTGGGACCTCATTGACCACGCCTGATGTCGCGACAATTCCGGCGTACAGCACGAAGGCCAGAATGAAATTGGCAATAGGCCCCGCAGCCACCGTCGCCGCGCGCGCCCAAAGCGGTGCGCCCGCCATCGTATGCCGCCGTTCTTCTTCGGACAGGCCCGAAACATCGCCCTGCCGCACCGAAGAGGCATCGGCATCGCCCAGAAACTTCACATATCCGCCGAACGGAATCGCAGCGACCTGCCAGCGGGTGCCCCGACGGTCCGTTCGGCCGAACAGCACCGGGCCAAAGCCGATCGAGGAGACCTCGGCATGGATGCCCGACCAGCGTCCGACGATGTAGTGGCCGTATTCGTGGACAAAGACGATCACCGACAGCGCGATGACGAAGAACACCACGGTCCAGGCCGTGCCGCCAAGCGCCGCCACAATCGATTCCATTACCTTACTCCTGCCTGCCTGCGCGCTATGTCGCCCGCCTTCTGTCGAGCCAGATGGTCCACTGCCTGCACATCCTCAAGGGTCATGGCGTCATTTTGATGGCCAAGATTGGCGTCCAGCGCTTCAAGCGTACCTTCGACGACCGCCGACATGTCCATGAAACCGATGCCGCCGGCCAGGAAATGGTCCAGCGCCACTTCCTTCGCAGCGTTGAAGGCTGACCCGGCCAGCCCGCGCCGCGCCATCACCTCGCGCGCCAGCCGCAGGGCCGGATAGCGATGCAGGTCGGGCGCGCGGAAGGTCATCTGGCCGATCTGCGCCAGATCCAGCCGCGCCACCGGCAGATGCGCCCGTTCCGGCCAGTTCAGCGCATAGCCGATGGAATGGCGCATGTCCGGCGCCCCCATATGCGCCATCACCGCCCCGTCGCGGTAGCCGACCATGGAATGGATCAGGCTTTCGGGGTGGATGATGACCTCGATCTGGTCAGGAGCCACGCCGAAATATTCCCGCGTCTCGATGACCTCCAGCGCCTTGTTGAACATGCTGGCCGAATCGATGGTGATCCTCTGCCCCATCGCCCAGTTCGGATGTGCCAGCGCCTCTTTCACCGTGGCCCGCG
>JBJTSJ010000368.1:0-3424 GCA_046076605.1 Tabrizicola sp. | reverse complement strand
CCGAGATCACCACGCTGTTCACCGACCAGCCCCTGCCGGAGGAGTTGACGCGGAAATGCCGGGACTGGGGCACCGGGGTTCAGGTCGCCGGATAGGACAGCCCCGCGTCAGCCAACCAACCGTCGTGCCGCCAGCCAACTGCCGAGCGCCATCAGCCCAGCCGTGGCAAGGCACAGGGCCAGCCCGCCGATCTGGTAGCTGAGGCCAGAGAGCAACGTTCCGATCAGCCGCCCGGCCGCATTGGCCATGTAGTAGAACCCCACGTCGCGGGTGATGCGGTCAGCCGATCCGAAGGCAAGGATCAGGTAGGAATGGACCGAGGAATTGACCGCGAAGACAAAGCCGAAGACGAGGAGGCCCAGGATCAGCGTGGCAGTCAGCCAGGTCGCCGGTTCACCTGCCGCCCAGGCCGCCCCCGCCAGCAGGAAGGGGATCGGCACCAGAAGGCCGGCCCAGAACACGGCCTTCCGAACCGTCTCGGCCTCGGGCTGTGCCTTGGCGCCCAGAAGGCGCGGCGCCAGCGCCTGAACGGCACCATAGGCGATGATCCACAAGGCAAGGAAGCCACCAATCAGGAAAAAGGCCTCGCGCCGACCCTCCTGCGTGCCATCCGACAAGACGGCCTGGAAATAGACCGGGATACCGACCACGAACCAGACATCCCGCGCGCCGAACAGGAACAGGCGGGCCAGCGACAGCCGGTTTACGCGCACGTCCCGCGAGCGCCAGCCGCCCCAGGCTTCGTCCGCCTTCATCCGTCCCGGCAGTCCCGAAGGCAGGAACAGGACCACGGCGATCAGGATCACCGCCAGCACCTCGGCCATGCCCCAGACCGCCGCCGGGAAACCCGCCAGCGCCAGAAGCGCGGCCCCAAGGAAGAAGCCCAGCCCTTTGACCGCGTTTTTTGACCCGGTCAGCACCGCCACCCAGCGGAAGAGGCCGCCGTCTTCCCGCGGGGCCAACAGCTTGACCGCCGATTTCGAGGACATCTTGGCCAGGTCCTTGGCCACGCCGGAAACCCCCTGAACCGCCATCACGAAGGCGACCGAGGCGGGAATGCTCCACGCGGGGTCAAGTTGCGCCAGCACCACCAGCGCGCCTATCTGCAAGGCAAGCCCGCCGTAAAGCGTCGCCGCCAGCCCGAACCGCGCTGCCAGCCAGCCTGCGGCGAGGTTGGTGACGATCCCGGCGACTTCGTACAAGAGGAACAGCCAGGCCAGCTGGACCGGCGTGAAGCCCAGGCTGTTGAAGTGCAACAACACCAGCATCCGCAGCGCGCCGTCCGACAGCATGAAGGCCCAGTAGGCCGCCGAGACGGCAGCATAGGCCCGCAGGGGGCTGGCAGCCGTCACAGTGACCCCGCCACCATCCGCGCAATGTCGGCCAGGCGGCAGGCATAGCCCCATTCGTTGTCGTACCAGGCGTAGATCTTCACCTGTGTCCCATTGATGACCATCGTCGACTGCGCGTCGATGATCGAGGACCGGGGATCATTGGTGAAATCGCAGGACACCAGCGGTCGCACCTCATACCCCAGGATTCCCTTGAGCGGGCCCTCGGCAGCAGCCTTGAAGAGCGCGTTGACCTCTTCCGCCGTGGTCGCCCGTTCCACCTCGAACACGCAATCGGTCAGCGAGGCGTTCAGAAGAGGCACCCGCACAGCATGGCCGTTCAGCCGACCCTTGAGTTCGGGGTAGATCAGCGTGATCGCCGTGGCCGAGCCGGTCGTCGTCGGGATAAGGTTCATCAGCGCCGATCGCGCGCGGCGCATGTCCTTTGCCGGGCGGTCGACGATGGTCTGGGTGTTGGTCACGTCATGGATCGTGGTGATCGAGCCGTGGCGGATGCCAAGGCTTTCGTGGATCACCTTCACCACCGGAGCCAGGCAATTCGTCGTGCAGGAGGCGGCCGTGACCAGGGCCTGCGAACCGTCGTAGAGGTGATGGTTCACCCCGTAGACCAGGTTCAGCGCGCCGCCGTCCTTGACCGGGGCGCTGACGACGACCTTCTTCACCCCCGCCGCATAGTAGGGCGCGACCTTGGCGGCGGTCTTGAAGACTCCGGTGCAGTCGATGACCAGATCGACGCCAAGGTCCGCCAGCGGCAGTGCCTCGATGGTCTTTTCATGCGTCAGACGGATCGTCTTCCCGTCCAGCACCAGCGCGCCCTCCACAGCCCGGACCGGCGTGCGCCAGCGGCCATGGACGCTGTCGAACTCCATCAGCAGGGCATGTTGTTCGGCATCGCCGACGGGGTCGTTCAAGAGCACGATCTCGCCGCCTGCACCGCTGTCGATCAGGTCGCGGAGGGCAAGCTTTCCGATGCGGCCAAGGCCGTTCACGGCAATGCGGGTCATCGGGTTCAGGTCCTTTCCCGGATGTAGCTGCCGATGGCGTCGACATGTGATTGCAGCGACAGCCGCGACAGGCTTTCGAATGGCAGTTCGACAAAGGCCGCGATCCGGCGGCGCAGGGCGGCGTAGGTCTGGGCGAAGACCAGCGCGCGTTCGGCGTCGCTTCCCGTTGCTTTCACCGGGTCGGGCAGGCCCCAGTGGCCGGTGATCGGCTGGCCGGGCCAAGGCGGGCATTCCTCGGCTGCCGAGGTGTCGCAGACGGTGAAGACGAAATCCATCACGATGGCGCCGGGTTTCTGGAACTCGGATACGTGTTTGGAGCGCAGGCCCACGGTATCATGGCCGTTCCGCTGCAGGATCTCGATGGCCAGGGGGTTCAGCGCGCTGTTCGGGTTGTATCCGGCAGAGAAGGCCTGGAACTTGCCGCGGCCCAGATCGCGGAGCAGCGCCTCGGCAAAGATCGACCGGGCCGAGTTGCCGGAACAAATGAAGAGCACGTCGAAATCGGTGTCCTGCATGGCCGGGTCCTTTCCTGGGGTGATAGAGGCAAGCAGTTCAGGCCGCGCGCGGCCCACATCCAGCGCGAGATAGCCGATCAGGCGTTCCGTCGTGTCGAGGTCGACCGCGTAGTACAGTGATCGGCCGGCCCGGGCGACCTGCACCAGGCCCGAGGCCGTCAGGTCGGCCAGGTGATGCGACAGGGTGTTCTGCTTCAGGCCCAGAGCCTGGGCGATCTCGGTCGGGCGGACGCCTTGCGGGGCAAAGCGCATCAGAAGGCGGAACACCGCCAGCCGGTCGGGATGGCCGAGGGTGGTAAAGGCGTGGGTGGCAGAAAAGCTATCCATATTTCCGGAATATTGGAAATAACTGGCCGGGTCCAATGAAGGTTTCATGACATTCCGAGCAGCGCGGAGGGCTAGCTGATTTCGGTCAACCGCAGGTGTCGGGCCATGATCCGGCGCAGCTCCCCCGTGTCGATGCCGGGGCAGATGTCGCCCTCGGGCTTGACGCAGGGCACGTCTTCGCCCTGGACGATGGCGTTGATGACGCTTTCGTCGACGGCCTGGACGG
>JBJTSJ010000367.1:0-2576 GCA_046076605.1 Tabrizicola sp. | reverse complement strand
TATCCGATCGCGATGACCTTCCCCGACAAGGGTGAGGAGGGGCCGGGGTCGATGAAGCTGACGGTCAGCCAGCCGGGCGCGAAGATCGTGGCCGGGGGGAGCGCGACCGAGACGAGCTATGACATTGCCGCGCCGACCACGACGGTCAAGCTGGACGAGATCACTGATGTCGGCGGCGAAAAGCTGGATACCCAGGCGGAACTGGCGCTGACGGATCTGGCGGCGAAGTACTCGGTGGCGAAGAACGGCGAGGGGATGGTGCTGGACAGCAGCTTCACCTCGAAAGCGATGGCGCTGAAGATCGCCGGGCAGGGGTCGGACGGCCAGGGCGCGGGGACGGTGGACATGAGTTTTGCCGATGTCAGTGGGGCGACGAAGGGGAACTTCCTGTCGGCCGAGCTGATGGCAAACATGGCGGCGGCGCTGAATTCGGGCTTCACGATGGACACAAGCCTGAGTTTCGGCGCGATGGCGATGACTGCCGACATCACCGAAGCGCAGGGGCCGACCAAGCTGGTCGCCAATGCGACGGGCGGCGGGTTCAACGTAGCGATGGACAAGACGCGGCTGGACTATGGCACCTCGCTTATGGGGGCGAAGTTCACCATCTCGGGCGCGGAAATTCCGTTCCCGCAGGTGGAGCTGGCCTTTGCCGAAAGCGGGTTCAACCTGTTGATGCCAGTGACGAAATCGGACAGCCCGCAGGATTTCCGGTTCCTGACCAAGCTGGTCGACTTCACGGTGTCGGAAGATGTCTGGGGCATGTTCGACCCGGCGGGGTCGTTGTCGCGGGATCCGGCAACGGTGATCGTTGATCTGAAGGGCACGGGGTTCTGGACGCAGGACATCATGGACCCCGAAGCGCAGATGGACGGGATGGAGCCTCCAGGTCAGCTGAACACCCTGGACCTGACGCAGATGCTGGCCAAGGCGGCCGGGGCCGAGGTTTCGGCGGCGGGCGGGCTGACCTTTGACAACACGGACCTTGAGACGTTCGGCGGGATGCCGCGTCCGGATGGCAAGATCACGGTCAACATCAAGGGCGTGAACCAGCTGGTCGACAACCTGATCGCGCTGGGCATTCTGACCGAGGACGATGCGATGGGCTTCCGCATGGGGCTGGGGATGTTCGCGCGGCCGGGTGCGGGGCCGGATGAGCTGGTGTCCGAGGTCGAGTTCAAGGACGGCGGGATGTTCGCGAACGGGATGCAGCTGCAATAGGGCGGCCTTGCACCGGACGGCGGGCAGGACTACCTCGTGCATCTGAGCAGAGGAAGAGCCATGACCCGCAGCCTGTCCGACCTGAGCCATTCCCTTCTGGACGCCGCCCGCAAGGCCGGGGCCGACAGTGCCGATGCGCTGGCGGTGCAAGGGACGGCGGTGTCGATCGAAATCCGCAAGGGCGCGCTGGAGACGGCGGAGCGGTCTGAAGGGGTGGAAATCGGGCTGCGCGTGCTGATCGGGCGCCGGCAGGCCTGCGTGTCGGCCTCGGACACGTCGGACGCGACGATTACGGCGCTGGCGGAACGCGCGGTGGCGATGGCGCGCGAGGCGCCGGAGGACGCGACAGCGGGGCTGGCCGAACCGTCGGAGTTGGCGTCGGGTTGGGACATTGGCGCGTTGGACCTGGCCGATCCGGCGGGGGAGCCGGGGGCGGCGGTGCTGGAGGCCTCGGCCCGGGCGGTGGAGGCGGCGGCGCTGGAGACCAAGGGGATCACCCAGGTCGAGGCGGCGGCGAGCTATAGCCAGCGGACGTTGCACATGGCGGCGACGAACGGGTTCTCGGGCGGGTATGGGCGGACCTCGACTTCGCTGTCGGGGGTGGCGTTCACTGGCTCGGGCACCGCCATGCAGCGGGATTATGCGGGCGAGGGACGTATATACGCGTCGGACATGCCTTCGGCCGAGGAGATCGGGCGGCTGGCGGCGGAGCGGACGTTGCAGCGCGTAGGGTCGGTGAAGCCGAAGACCGGGACCTATCCGGTGGTCTATGACGAGCGGGTGGCGGCGTCGCTGGTCGGGCATCTGTTGTCGGCGATCAACGGGACGTCGATTGCGCGGGGGTCAAGCTGGGCTCGGGACCTGCTCGGCAAGCAGGTGTTGCCCGCGGGTCTGTCGCTGGTCGAGGACCCGCATCGGGTGCGGATTGGCTCCTCGCGGCCCTTCGACGGCGAGGGGCTGGCGACCCGGTGGCGGGAGATCGTGGCGGACGGGGTGCTGACGGGCTGGGTGCTGGATCTGGCGACGGGGCGGAAGCTGGGGATGGCTTCGACGGCGAATGCGTCGCGGGGGACAAGTGCTCCGCCATCGCCGTCGACGACGAATATCGATCTGACGCAAGGGGTTGTCAGCCGCGAGGACCTGCTGAAGCAGATGGGGACGGGGCTTCTGGTCACGTCGATGATCGGGTCGACGATCAACCCGACGACTGGGGACTACTCGCGCGGGGCGTCGGGGTTCTGGGTTGAAAACGGAGAACTGGCCTATCCGGTGCATGAATGCACAATTGCAGGGAACCTAAAGGATATGCTCTTGCGGATCATCCCGGCCAACGACGCGCGGGCGCATTTGTCCAC
>JBJTSJ010000366.1:0-4063 GCA_046076605.1 Tabrizicola sp. | reverse complement strand
TGCCAAGGTAGAAGGGCGGCATATCGGGCGAGGTCGAACTGGTCGCGGGCGAGATGTAGCTGACGCTGGCCTGCAGCTCCGGCGTCGTCCGGTGGTTGAAGGCGGAAAAGCGCACGCGCGCCAGTTGACCCAGGTGGATCTGGTCGATTGCGGTCGTCGGAAGTTGCACCTCAAGGGTCAGCTCGGCGCTTTCCGGAACGATGGTGGCCAGAACCTCGGCCGGGGTGATGACGCCCCCCACGGTGTAGACCGAAAGCTCGTTGATCCGGCCAGCGATCGGGGCTTTGATCTCAGTCCGCTGCAGCCGGTCCTCGACCGCCGTCAGCCGGTCTGACAGCTCCTGAATGCGCGACTCGACCACGCCCAGCTCCTTCTGGGCCTCGGTCCGCGCGACCTCGTCAATCGCCAGAATGCGCATCCGCACTTCGCTGATCCGCGACCGAGACCGGGCGATGTTCGCGTCGATCTCGCCCAACCGCCCGCGCAGCTGGGTGATCTCACGCGCAACCTCGTCAACCCGGGCAGTTTCGATCAACCGCTTGGCTTCCAGGTCTTTCACGCGCTTCTGGGTCGCCTCGACCAGTGCCACTTCCTCGAGCAGCGCGTCGCGTTGCGCGTTCAGGGCGGCGATCTCTTCCTCGATCTGCGACACGCCCAGTTCCAGCTGCTCGCGGTTGTTCTGGCGGTTCGCCAGGTTCCCGGCATGAAGGCGGATCTCGCCGCCAAGGATGTCGGCGAAGGCCGCATCGTCGGCCTGCATCCGCGCGGGGAAGGCAATCTCGGACAGTCCGTCGCGGTCGGCGACAAGCCGGGCCCGCCGTGCCTCGGCTTCGTCCAGCTGCGCCTGCAGGATCGACAGCTCGGCCCGGGACTGCGCGTCATCCAGGCGGAACATCGTCTGCCCGGCGGTGACGACATCGCCCTTCCTGACCAGGATGTCGGCGACGATCCCGCCATCGCGGTGCTGCACTTCTTTCAGGTTCTCATCAACCTGCACCGAGCCGGTAGCGATGACCGCACCCGACAGCCGCGCGGTGACGGCCCAGCTTCCGACCCCACCCAGAAGGCCGGCAGCAAGGATCACCCCGAACAGGACACGCCCGCCAAGCTTGTCAAAGGCCTTGGCCTGCCGTTCAGGCTGCTCGGGGATTTGGCTGGTTTGCATGATCTGGTTCCCGCTCAAGTCGAATAGGGTGAAATGTCAAACTCGTGCCCGCCTTCAAGCGACACGACAAGATCGACGGTGCGATCGTGGTCAAAGTCGACCTCGACGATGGTGCGCTGGTAGTCATCCAGCCAGTCGTGGAAATACCGCAAGCGCGGCTCATCGGCGCTGAACCGTTCGGCGTAGTCCTGGAAGAATTCTTCGATCCGCGCTTCGACGCTGCGCTGCGCCTTCCGCATCGAAAGCCCCGCATATTCGTTGCTGAAGGTCATCACGTCGGCATCGGAAAAGTCGGTGATGCTATAGGCCGACTGCGGGGCTTCCAGCCGGTCGCCCTGCACGAAGGCAAACAGGTCCGCGCCGTCGCCTCCGGTCAGGGTCGCCTCGCCCTCGGCAATCAAGAAGACATCGTTCTCCGCGCTGCCGACAAAGTCGTCGAACCCCGAAACCGTATCCGCCGGGCATTCGTCGATGGCGACCGTCCCCTGGATCAGGTCGAACAGGACGCCACTGCTTTCGGGGGCCACGACAAGCTGGTCAAGCCCCTCGCCGCCGTCCAGAAGGTCGGCGGAAAGGTCGATATCGATCACCACCACATCGTCACCGTAACCGGCCGTGACCGTGTCCTGACCGTCGCCGCCCGACAGCCAGTCATTCCCGGCCTCGCCGGTCAGATAGTCCGCTCCGGCCCCGCCTTCGATCCGGTCATCGCCGTCTCCCCCGGCGGCAACGTCATCGCCGGTTGCGGCCAACAGAAGGTCGTGGCCTTCGCCTCCCGATAGCACGTCGTTGTCCGCGCCGCCGTCCAGACTGTCCGCGCCCAAGCCCCCGAACAGCAGGTCAGCCCCGGCATTCCCCGACAGCACATCGGCGCCCGCATCGCCGAAGACGACATCAAGACCAGAACCGCCTTCCGCCAGATCGTCGCCTTCGCCCCCGGCAAGGACGTCGTCGCCCTCGCCGCCCAGCAGGCTGTCCTCGCCCACATCGCCCGTCAGCGTATCGGCGCCCTCGCCGCCATCGACCAGGTCATTGCCCGCGTCGCCGTGAACCTCGTCGTCCCCCGCTTCGCCATACAGCCGGTCGTGCCCTCCGCCGCCGAAGATCAGGTCGGCATCGGCACCCCCGGCGATGAGGTCATCCCCCTCGTCCCCGAACAGGCTGTCGCGGCCCGCACCACCGGCAATGTTGTCGTCACCCTTGCCCCCGAACACGACATCGCGCCCAAGGAAGGTCGCGATGTTGTCGTCCCCATCATGCGCGAGCACCCGGTCGCGCCCGTCGGTCCCCAGGATCAGATCGGCGTCCGCGGTTCCCTCGTGCAGGTTCTCGATCACCGTCAGGGTGGCGGATTGCAGGACGGTGTGCTGCCCGTCCGACACCTGATAGCGGATCTCGACTTCGCCCAGATGGTCGCTGTCGGCCAGATAGCGCCAGGCGCCATGATAGGGCTGCACCGTGCCGGACGTGGCATTCCCCATTGCGACGCTCAGGCTGTCGCCGTCCGCATCCGTGGTCTTGGTCAGAAGATGCGACAGGGCAATGGCCAAGACAGCGCCGCTGCCGACATCGCCCAGATGGACCTGCCCGCTGTTTCGCGGCGCACGGTTCCGCTGGGTGAGCACAGGCCCGGTGCCACCATCATTGGCGTCCTCGTCTTCGGACGTCTCATCCAGCGAATCCTCGGGCGCCAGCAGGGTCTGCAGATCGGTCGGCAACGCGTCCGATCCTGGAAACTGGATCGGGGCCGGTGGCAGGCTCGCCTCCGGCAGCATCGGACGTCCCGCCTTCTGGAACGGCGGCAAAGGCGTGTTCGCCGCGAAGGCCTGGACGAAGGCCGTCTGCATCGCAACTGGTGCCAGGGCGAACACTCCCAGATCGGCCGGACCCAGGACATAGGGCAGGGTCTGCGTCTCGGCCGCGGCCTCACCCGTGCCTTCGTCGGCAAGCGGGGCCGCAGGCTCATCGGCCACCAGCTTCAGGGCCGAGCGTGCCGCTGCGCGGGCAGTGCCGCCGTCTTCCCCCGATGGTGCGCCTTTTGACTCGGGCACCGCCAGCGCCTCGGCAGGTTCGGCCCAAAGGAACGACCGCAGATAGACCGCCAGACCCAGCAGCCCGACTACCATGCCAGAGACCACCCCTGTCCCGGCATCCACGGGCTTGCGCAGACCCAAGGGATCCGAGGGATCGATTGCGACCTGAGCGGAACGGGTTCCCTTGACCTCGATCATGACGCGCTTGCTCCCTTGCCAGAGCCGCCAACGGCCTGCTTCAGACGGCGTGAGGGGTTCGCCTTGCGGCGCGGGGCATCCGCTGGCATCGGGACCGGGGCTGCAGCAGGCGCAGCCGCCACGGGGCGCGGGTTCATCACCTGATCGCGCGGGCCGAAGTTCGTGAGCTTGCCGCGCTGGACAACACCGATCAGGTCGCAGGATTGCAGGACGGACGGGCGATGCGCGATGACAACGACAATCCCGCCGCGCGCCTTGACGCCCTCGATGGCCGCCGTCAGCGCCGCTTCGCCTTCCGGGTCAAGGTTCGCGTTCGGCTCGTCCAGGACGACGATGAACGGATTGCCATAGAGTGCCCGCGCCAGACCCAGCCGCTGCCGCTGCCCGCCGGACAACGCCGTGCCCATCGGGCCCAGATGCGTGCGATAGCCTTCCGGCATGCGCACGATCATTTCGTGCACTGCCGCAGCGCGCGACGCCTCGACCACCATGTTCGGGTTCGCTTGCGGATCAAGCCGGGCGATGTTCTCCTCGACCGTCGCATCCAGCAGCGCCACATCCTGCGGCAGATAGCCGACCGAGGCACCACGGTCGGCATCACTCCACTGGGTCAGTTCGGCATCGTCCAGCCGGATCGCGCCGCGCAGGGTCGGCCAGACCCCGGTCA
>JBJTSJ010000365.1:0-4471 GCA_046076605.1 Tabrizicola sp. | reverse complement strand
GTCCACCCACGGCCTCACCGCCCAGTATGGCCAGTTCAAGGCCCTCTTCGGCGTCGACCTGCACGTCGACCCAGGCGAATGCGTCGCGATCATCGGCGCGAACGGCGCGGGCAAGTCCACCCTGATGCGGTCGATCACCGGCGTCCTGCGGAACGAGCCGGCAATGATCCGCCACAACGACACCCCCATCGGAGCGCTTCCCGCCGACCAGATCCTGCAACGCGGCATCGCGATGTGCCCGAAGGCCGCAAGCTTTTCCCGTCCCTCAGCGTCGAGGAAAACCTCCTGATCGGCGGCCAGGTCCGCAAAGGCTCTGGCCGCTGGTCGCTTTCGGAAATCTACAGCCTCTTCCCGATCCTGAAGGACCGCCGCCAGTCCCCCGGCACCGCCCTGTCGGGAGGACAGCAGCAAATGGTCGCCATCGGCCGCGCCCTCATGTCGAACCCTGAGCTTCTCCTCTGCGACGAGATCAGCCTCGGCCTTGCCCCCGTCGTGATCCGCGACATCTATGCCGCCCTCCCCGCGATCCGCGCCACAGGGGCCGCCGTGATCGTCGTGGAACAGGACATCACGCGCGCGCTCTCGGTCGCCGACCGCGTCTACTGCATGATGGAGGGCCGCGTGACCCTCACCGCCCCGGCAAAGGACGTCACCCGCGAGGCGATCCACGCCGCCTATTTCGGGGCCGCCGCATGAGCCACAGCAGCCGCTTCCTTGCTCTTTTTCCAAATACTCTCAGGGGGTTTGGGGGCAGAATGCCCCCATTGCCCGAGCCGGTTGGCGCTTGCGCCAGAGGCGAGACAAAAAGCGGGCGCCGCAAGGCGCTCAATTCGAAAACCCTCCCCACCCGCGAGGCGTCCGATGATCTGGCTTGACGTCCTCGTCCAGGGCATCCTCCTCGGCGGCCTCTACGCGCTTTTCGCCGCGGGCCTTTCCCTCGTCTTCGGCATCATGCGGCTCGTCAACCTCGCCCACGGCGACCTGATCGTCTTTGCGGCCTTCGCGATCCTTCTCATCACCGCGACCCTGGGCCTCAACCCCTTCCTCGCCGCGCTGATCGCCGCGCCCCTCATGTTCGCCGTCGGCTGGGCGCTGCAGCGGTTCGTGCTGAACCGCGTGCTCGGAAAGGACATCCTGCCCCCGCTCCTCGTCACCTTCGGCCTGTCGGTCGCGCTGCAGAACGGGATGCTGGAAGCCTTCAGCGCCGACAGCCAGCGCCTGTCCGTCGGCCCACTGGAAAGCGCCTCGATCAACCTTGGCATCGTCACCGTCGGCACCCTGCCGCTCCTGACCTTCGCTTCGGCCGTCGCCGCGATCTTCGTCCTGAACCGGATCTTCTACACCACCGCCCTTGGCCGCGCCTTCCGCGCCGTGTCGGACGACCCCACCACGGCCAGCCTGATGGGCCTGAACCCCAAATCCGTCTTCGCCATCGCCACTGGCCTTGCCATGGTCATCGTCACCCTTGCGGCCCTTTACCTTGGCATGCGCGCGAACTTCGATCCCTCCATCGGCCCCGCGAGGCTCCTCTACGCCTTCCAGGCTGTCATCATCGGCGGCCTTGGCAGCCTATGGGGCACGCTCGCAGGCGGAGCGATCATCGGCGTCGCCCAAACATTCGGCGCGCAGATCAACCCGGAATGGCAGATCCTGGCCGGGCATGTCGCCTTCCTGGTCGTCCTTCTGATCCGCCCGCGCGGCCTTTTCCCCCGTGCGGTGGACTGAGATGACTCACACCGTCACCACCCGCACCCGCGCCTCAACCCTCGCCGGCATTGGCGCGCTCGCGCTGATCGCCCTCGGCCTGATCCTGCCCGCCTTCGCTCCCCGCAGCCTGATCCAGGACCTGTTCTTCATCCTGACGATGCTGACCCTCGCCCAGCTTTGGAACCTGATCGCGGGCTTCGGCGGGATGGTCAGCGTGGGCCAGCAGGCCTTCGTTGGCATCGGCGCCTACGCGATGTTCGCGGGCGTCATCCTGATGGGCTGGGACCCGGTCCCCGCGATCCTCCTCGGCGGAGCTGCAGCCTTCCTCCTCGCCATCCCGATGGCCTTCTTCGCCTTCCGCCTGGCCGGGGCCTACTTCGCCATCGGCACCTGGGTCATCGCCGAAGTGACCCGCCTTCTGGTCGCACAGTGGAAAACCCTCGGCGGCGGCACCGGCACCAGCCTCCCGCGCGAGGCCACGTCGGACATCATCGGCGTCGAGGCCATCGCCAACCTCTTCGGCCTCCGCGACGCGGCCGCCCGCGATGTACTGGCCTACTGGCTGGCCCTGACCCTTGCCGTCGCCACGATGGCCGCGATCTATGCGCTCCTCCGCTCTCGCACCGGCCTTGCCCTTGCCGCGGTCCGGGACAACGACAACGCCGCGCAATCGGTCGGCGTGGACGCCCGGCGGGTGAAGTGGATCGTCTTCCTGGCAGCCGCCACCATGACCGGCCTCGTCGGCGCGCTGATCTTCCTGCAAACCGCCCGCATCTCGCCCGATGCCGCCTTCAGCCTGACGAACTGGACGGCCTACGTGATCTTCATCGCGGTGATCGGCGGGATCGGGCGGCTGGAAGGCCCGATCCTCGGCGTCCTCGTCTTCTGGGGCCTGCAGACCGCTTTCGCCGACTATGGCAGCTGGTATCTTCTTGCTCTGGGCCTTCTCGCCATCGCGACCATGCTCTTTGCCCCTAAGGGCCTCTGGGGCCTGATCCACGACCGCACGGGCCTTGCCCTCTTCCCCGTCCAACGCCGCCTCATAGGAGCCAAAGATGGCTGACATCACCACCGACGTTCTTGTCATCGGCACCGGCCCCGCCGGGTCCGCAACCTCTGCGCTCCTCGCCTCTTACGGCGTGGAAACGCTGGTGGTGAACCGCTACCGCTGGCTGGCCAACACCCCCCGGGCCCACATCACCAACCAGCGCACGATGGAGGTGCTGCGCGACCTGGGGCCCGAGGTCGAGGCCGAGGCGATGCTGCACTGCGCCCCCCAGCACCTGATGGGCAACAACGTCTTCTGCGTGTCGCTGGCCGGTGAGGAACTGGGCCGGATGCAATCTTGGGGCACCTCGCCCGAATCCAAGGCCCGCCACTTGCGGGCAAGCCCCTGCGAGATGAACGACCTGCCGCAGACCTTCATGGAGCCGATCCTTTACAAGACCGCCTGCGCGCGCGGCGCGCAGTCGCGCATGTCGACCGAATACATCAGCCACGTCCAGGATGCGGATGGCGTCACCACGACCTGCCGCGACCGGCTGACGGGCAACGACCTGACCATCCGCTCGAAATACCTGGTTGGCGCGGATGGGGGGAACAGCCTTGTTGCGGAACATGCGGGCCTCCCGTTCGAGGGCAAGATGGGTGTCGGCGGGTCGATGAACATCCTCTTCCGCGCCGACCTGTCGCGGTATGTCGCCCACCGGCCGAGCGTCCTTTACTGGGTAATGCAGCCGGGGGCCGATGTTGGCGGGATCGGCATGGGCCTTGTCCGCATGGTCCGCCCCTGGAACGAATGGCTGATCGTCTGGGGCTATGACATTAGCCAGCCCGCGCCCAAGGTGGATGCCGAAATGGCAACCTCGGTCGCGCGTCAATTGGTGGGCGATCCTGACCTTAAGATCGAATTGATCTCGGCCAACACCTGGACGGTCAACAACATGTACGCGACCCATATGCAGAAGGGCCGCGTCTTCATCATGGGCGATGCCGCGCACCGGCATCCGCCGTCGAATGGGCTGGGGTCAAATACGTCCATTCAAGATGCGTTCAACCTTGCGTGGAAGCTGGCTGCGGTCGTCAAGGGACAGGCAAAGGCGAAACTTCTCGACAGCTATTCGGATGAACGTGCGCCCATCGCCAAGCAGATCGTCACCCGCGCGAACCAGTCGATTGGGGAGTTCGGCCCGATCTTTGGCGCGCTTGGGATGACCGGCGGGACCGATATCGAGAAGATCAAGGCCAGCATGGACGCACGGGCCGATGCCACGCCGGCAGCGGAACAGCAGCGCGCAGCACTGCGTGATGCGATTGCGTTCAAGAAGTACGAATTCGACGCCCATGGGGTCGAGATGAACCAGCGCTACACCTCAGGCGCGGTAGTGACGGATGGACAGGTCCAGCCAGCCTTCCAGATCGACGCAGAACTGCACTACCAGCCCACGACCTGGCCCGGCGCGCGCCTGCCGCATGTCTGGGTGTTCGAGAATGAAAAAGGGCGCAAGCTTTCAACGCTGGACCTTTGCGGGCATGGCCGGTTCACGCTTCTGACGGGCATTGGCGGTGAGGCGTGGGTTGCCGCTGCCGAGGCGCTGTCGGCGGAGCTTGGTCTGCCGATCACCGCCCATCTGATCGGCCCGCGCCGCAAGGTGACCGACCATACGGGCGACTGGGCGCGCGCGTCGGAAATCTCGGACGGGGGTTGCCTTCTGGTGCGCCCTGACCACCATGTCGCCTGGCGCGCGGCTGACCTTTCCAGCGA
>JBJTSJ010000364.1:0-16045 GCA_046076605.1 Tabrizicola sp. | reverse complement strand
GATCTCTGCGGCCACGTCGTGGCGCTTGGCGCCGAGGTAACTGGCCTTCCGCTTGGCGCGCGGGTGATCTTCCCCACCAACCGGCATGAACCGACCTCCGCGAACCCGATCCATTTCGTTTCGATCGGATCGGAGTTTGACGGCGCCTTCGCGCAATACTGCCTTGTCAAGGCCCAGCACCTGCACGACGTCAGCGCCTCGCCCCTGTCGGATGTCGAGATCGGCGCGATGCCCTGTGCCTATGGCACGGCGCACAATCTTCTGTCCCGTGCCGCTGTCGCGGTGGGGGAACGGGTGCTGGTCACTGGCGCCTCGGGCGGTGTGGGCCTTGCCGCCGTCCAGCTTGCGCTTCTGCGCGGGGCCCAGGTCACCGCGCAATGCAGCCTTTCGAAGTCCGGGCCGCTGCGCGCCTTCGGGGCCGCAATCCTGTCGCGCGACACGCCCCTCCCGGCGCAGTCCTTTGACGTGGTCATCGACATCGTCGGTGGCGAAGGGTTCCAGGACCGGCTGGATGCGCTGCGCGCTGGCGGGCGCTATGCGACCAGTGGCGCCGTGGGCGGGCCGCTGGTAAAGGGCGACCTCCGTCGCATCTACCTGAACGACCTTACGGTCTATGGCGCCACCCACCAGCCGCGTGAGGTCTTTGCGGGACTTGTCACCATCATCAACGCCGCCCGCCTGCGCCCGGTGGTGTCCAAGACCTACCCCCTGCGCGACATCGCTCAGGCCCAGGCCGATCTGGCCGCCGGGCGTTATCCCGGTAAACTCGTTCTCGTCCCCTCGGAGCCGCAGCCATGACCATCCCTTCATCCGCCCGTGCCGTCGTCATCGGAGGCGGCGTTTCGGGGTGCTCCGTCGCCTATCACCTGGCCAAGGCCGGCTGGACCGATGTCGTGCTACTGGAGCGGCGCAAGCTGACCAGCGGGACGACCTGGCATGCGGCCGGGCTGATCGGGCAGCTGCGCGGATCGGCGAACATGACGCGGCTCGCCAAGTATTCGGCCGATCTCTATCGCGGGCTGGAGGCTGAGACGGGCGTTGCCACCGGCATGCGGCAGGTCGGGTCGATTTCCGTGGCGCTGACCAGGGAACGGCACGAAGAGCTTCTCCGCCAGGCGACGGTCGCCCGCATCTTCGACGTCGAGGTGCACGAGATTTCTCCGGGCGAGGTCAAGGAACGCTATCCCCATCTGAACGTGTCGGACGTGGTGGGGGCCGTAGCGTTGCCGCTGGATGGACAATGCGACCCTGCCAACATCGCGATGGCGCTCGCCAAGGGCGCGCGGATGCGGGGCGCAAAGATATTCGAAAACACGCTGGTGACGAAGGTCACGACGGCGAATGGCCGCGTCACCGGGGTGGATTACGAGACCGCCGAAGGCCCGGGGCACATCGCGGCCGATGTCATCATCAACTGCGGCGGCATGTGGGGCAGGGACCTTGCGCAGCAGAACGGCGTGACCCTGCCGCTGCACGCCTGCGAGCATTTCTACCTGATCACCGAACCCGTCGCGGGCCTTGATCCCAACACTCCCGTCCTCCGCGTCCCCGACGAATGCGCCTATTACAAGCAGGATGCGGGCAAGATGATGCTTGGCGCCTTCGAGCCGAAGGCCAAGCCCTGGGGCATGGACGGCATCCGCAAGGATTTCGAATTCGACACCCTGCCCGAGGACTGGGACCACTTCATGCCCATCCTTGAACACGCGATGAACCGGATGCCGCTGTTCCAGACCGCGGGCATCCACACCTTCTTCAACGGCCCGGAAAGCTTTACCCCCGACGACCGCTACTACCTGGGAGAAGCGCCCGAAGTGAAGGGCTATTGGATCGCCGCTGGATACAATTCCATCGGCATCGTCTCCTCCGGCGGCGCGGGTCAGGCGCTTGCGCACTGGATCACCGAGGGCGAGCCGCCTTTCGACCTCTGGGAAGTCGACATCCGCCGCGCGCAACCCTTCCAGAAGAACCGCCGCTACCTGAAGGAGCGGGTCTCCGAAACCCTTGGCCTCCTTTACGCCGACCATTTCCCCTACCGCCAGGTCGTCACCTCGCGCGGCGTCCGCCGCTCACCGATCCACGAACACCTCAAGGCCCATGGTGCCGTCTTTGGTGCGGTCGCAGGCTGGGAACGCGCCAACTGGTTCGCGAACGAAGGCCAAGAGCGCGACTACCGCTATTCGTGGAAGCGGCAGAACTGGTTCGACAACCAGCGCGCCGAGCATATGGCCGTGCGGGAGCGCGCGGGCCTCTTCGACATGACCAGCTTCGGCAAGATCCGGGTGGAGGGCCGCGACGCCTGCGCCTTCCTGAACCGAATCTCTTCCGCGCAAGTCGACGTGCCGTTAGGCCGCATCGTCTACACCATGTTCCTCAATGATCGCGGGGGTATAGAGGCCGATCTCACCGTAACGCGCCTCTCGGAAACCGCCTACCTCGCCGTGGTCCCGGGAGCCACGCTGCAACGCAACCTCGCCTGGATGCGGGCGCATGTCGGCGACGATTTCGTCGTCATCACCGATGTCACCGCCGCCGAATCCGTCCTTTGCCTCATGGGCCCGCAGTCACGCGACGTGCTGGCGAAAGTCTCGCCCAATGACTTCAGCAACGCGGCCCATCCCTTTGGCTGGGCTGCGGAAATCGAGATCGGCATGGGCCTCGCCCGCGCGCATCGCGTGACCTATGTGGGCGAGCTCGGCTGGGAACTTTATGTCAGCGCCGACCAGACCGCCCATGTCTTCGAGGCGATCATGGAGGCGCAGCCCGACCTGAAACTCTGTGGCCTCCACACGCTGGACTCCTGCCGGATCGAGAAGGCCTACCGCCACTGGGGCCACGACATCACCGACGAGGATCATGTCCTGGAAGCGGGCCTTGGCTTCACCGTCAGCCGCAAGAAACCGGCCTTCCTCGGCCGCGAGGCCGTCCTGCGGAAGGAGGCGGCAGGTCTTGATCGCAAGATGGTCCAGTTCCGCCTCAAGGACCCCGAGCCGCTTCTTTTCCACAACGAAGCCATTGTTCGCGATGGGGAAATAGTTGGCCCGATCACCAGCGGCAACTATGGCCATTTCCTCGGCGGGGCCATTGGCATGGGATACGTCCCGGCCAAGGGTCAGAGCGACGATGACATCCTGAACGCCACCTATGACATCGAGGTCGCGGGCAAGCGCCATGCTGCCATCGCGTCTCTTGTCCCGATGCACGATCCGAACTCTGAAAGGGTAAAGGCATGACCGAGCTCTCTGATATTCCGGGTGAGACCTGCGAACCCGCCCGCGCCCGTCGCTCCGGTGGCCGCCAGGCCCGCGTGGCGCTGCGTGCAGCGCCCCTCGCCGACGATGTGAAGCCGGTGCGCGCTGGCCTTCCGGGCGGGCAGTACAAGCCTTTGACCGAGGCGGGCATTCAGCAGATCCACTCCGCCGCCCTGGACGCGCTGGAACAGATCGGTCTTAGCCAAGCCCCTGAATCCGGGCGTAAACTTCTGACCGAGGCCGGGGCCATTCTCGGCGACGATGGCCGCATCCGGTTCCCCCGCGCGCTGGTCGAGGATATGCTCGCCATCGCTGCGCGGAACATCACTTTGCATGCGCGCGACCCGAAGCACGACCTGCATCTGACGGGGACGAATGTGCATTACGGCACCGCGGGGGCGGCGGTGCATATCGTCGATCCAATCACCCTCGACTACCGCGAATCGACGACGCAGGACCTGTATGATGCGGCGCGGTTGGTGGATAACCTGGACAACATCCACTTCTACCAGCGCACCATGGTCTGCCGCGATGTGGTGGACAACAAGGAGATGGACCTGAACACCCTTTACGGGTGTCTGGCCGGGACGACGAAGCATGTCGGGACCTCGTTCTCGGACCCGTCCCACGTCGCCGATTGTTTCGAAATGCTGCACCTGGTGGCGGGGGGCGAGGAGAAGTGGCTGGAACGGCCTTTCGTCTCCAACTCCAACTGCTTCGTGGTGCCGCCGATGAAATTCGCCGAGGAATCCTGCATTACGATGGAGGACTGCATCCGGCGCGGGATGCCGATGCTGCTGCTGTCCGCGGGGCAGGCCGGGGCGACGGCGCCTGCGCCGATCGCGCTGACCATCGTGCAGGCCGTCGCGGAATGTCTGGCAGGTGTTGTCTACGTCAACGCGATCAAGCCGGGCGCCCCGGCGATCTTCGGGACCTGGCCTTTTGTTTCCGATCTGAGAACGGGCGCGATGTCGGGTGGGTCTGCGGAACAGGCCCTTCTGACCGCCGGTTGCGCGCAAATGCACCGGTTCTACGACCTTCCGGGTGGGGCGGCTTCGGGGATTTCCGACAGCAAGCTTCCCGACATGCAGGCGGGCTGGGAGCAGGGGATCACCAACGCGCTGGCCGGGTTGGCGGGGCTGAACATGTGCTACGAGGCGGTGGGGATGCACGCTTCGCTGCTTGGCTTCTGCCTTGAATCGCTGGTGCTGGGGGATGACCTTCTTGGTCAGACGATGCGGCTTGTGCGGGGGATCGACGTGACGCCAGATTCGACCAGCATCGACGCCATGAAGGAGGTCTGCCTGGGCGGTCCGGGCCACTACCTGGGCAGCAATCAGACGCTGAAACTGATGCAGACCGAGTACATCTATCCCAACGTCGGCAACCGCATGTCGCCCAAGGAGTGGAACGAGGCTGGCAAGCCGCTCCTCCTCGACACGGCCATCGCGCGGAAGAATGCGATCCTCGCCAAGGCAGGCTGCCGGGTCGAGCCGGAGATCGACGCTGCGATCCGCAAGCGGTTCAACATCTACTTCAACTAAGGCCGGCAAGATATTGGGGATAAAAGACATGCACTACGGATACATCGGCCTTGGCAACCTGGGTGCAGCTTGCGCGGGCTGTCTGGTGAAGGACGGGTTCAAGGTCACCGTCTATGACTTGAACGCGAAACTGGCCGAGCCGCTGGTGGCGCAGGGCGCAGTGCTGGCGAATAGCGCCGAAGAGCTTGCCGCTTCGGTCGATCACGTCATCACCTGCCTGCCTTCGCCTGCGGTGTCCGAACGCGTGCTGCGCAATATTCTGCCGCATATGAAGAAAGGTGCGAGCTGGGTCGAAATGTCCACGCTCGGTCGAGATGAGGTGCTGAAGCTCGCCGCCATCGCCGCCGAAGGGGGCGTGCGGATGATGGAGCTTCCCGTCACCGGCGGCGTGCATCTGGCCTATCAGGGCAAGATCACTATGCTCGCGGGCGGGGACAAGGAACTGTATGACCTGCACTATAAGGCGATGCAGGCGATGGGCGACCGGATCTTCCACATGGGGCCGCTGGGGTCGTCTTGCATCATCAAGGTCATCACCAACATGCTGGCCTTCATCCACCTGAAGGCGACCTCCGAGGCGCTGATGCTGGCCAAGCGCGGAGGGTTGGACCTTGCGCAGGCCTGGCACGCGATTGCCGCCAGTTCCGGAAACAGTTTCGTCCATGAGACCGAAGGCGCGCTGATCCTGAACGGGTCTTACGACATCGCCTTCAACATTGATTTGGCGTTGAAGGACCTGGGGTTCGCCCTTGGCTTCGGCAAGGAATTCGGGGTGCCGCTCGACCTCGCCAGCATGACGAACCAGACCTACATCGCGGCCAAGGCGGCCTACGGCGGCGAGGCGCAGTCGCCGATGATCGCGAAGCTTCTGGAAGACCTTCTGGGCACCGACCTGCGCGCCCCGGGTTTCCCCGCACGGCTGGAATGACGGCTTGAGGGTGCCATGGCTGCGGGTTAAGGTTCGGTAAACGCCCGCGGCCAAGTCCTTGATAATTCAAGGGATGCCGCGTTTGTCCACTGTGGACAGCGAAGGAGCATCCATGGCCGCCGAGACTGACGCCCGCATCGCCCGCCTGCTGCATCACCGGAAGGCAGGCCTTGCCTTGGGTGAGCCGGTCGTGCCCCCGATCTCGGTCGCCACCACCTTCCACCTGCCGCAGGCGCAGGGGGCGGCGCACTACTACGGCCGCTCCGGCCAACCCACCTGGGACGCGGTGGAGGCGCAGCTGGCGATCCTTGAAGGCGCGGAGGTGGCCAGCTTCCCCTCGGGCATGGCGGCCATCACGGCGGCGCTGGTGTGCTGCCTGAAGGCGGGGGCGAAGGTGATGATCCCCGCGGACGGCTACTACGTGACTCGGCTTTTGGGCCGCGACCTGTTGCAGGTCTACGGGGTGGAGGTGGTGCAGGTCCCGACGCTGGAGATGGCGGACCACGATTTCACCGGCTTTCAGGTGATCTACATCGAGACGCCGTCGAACCCGGGCCTCGACGTGGTCGACATCGCGGCGCTGGCGAAGAAGGCCCACGCCGCCGGGGCGCTGCTGATCGCCGACAACACGACGATGACGCCGCTTCTCCAACGCCCGCTGGACCTTGGGGCCGATCTGGTGGTGGCGGCCGATACCAAGGCCCCGGCGGGGCATTCGGATGCGCTCTTCGGCCACGTCGCGGGGCGGGATGCCAACCTGATGGCGCGCGTGCGGGAGTGGCGGCGGCAGTCGGGATCGGTGCCGGGGCCGTTCGAGGCCTACCTGGTTCACCGGGGGCTGGAGACGCTGGAGGTGCGGCTGAGCCGCATGTGCGCCTCGGCGGCGGTGATTGCTGAGCGGCTGGCGGCGCATCGGTGCGTGCGGAGGCTGCGCTATCCGGGGCTGGCGGGGGATGCCTCGTTCGGGGCGATTGGGCCGCAGATGGTGAATGGCGGCTTCCTGATCGGGTTCGAGCTGGCGGGGGAGGCCGAGGCGGAGGGGTTCCTCTCGCGGTGCCCGCTGATCGAGCAGGCGACGAGTTTTGGCGGGGTCCATACCGCCGCCGAACGCCGGTCGCGCTGGGGCGATGCGGTCGCTGACGGGTTCATCCGGTTGTCCATCGGGGTGGAGCCGGTCGAGGTGCTTTGGTCGGCCATCGACGCGGCGCTGGTGGGCTAGAGCGGACAAGACTTTTCGAAAAGTTTTGGCAAATTCCTTCGAAGGAATTTGGGTCCAGGAACTACATCGTGTCGAGAATCCGCGCAGCCTCGGCCTGATGGTCCGCGAGTTTGGTCCGGTCCTCGCCCGGGAAGAACCGTGCGCGGGTGGCGGTGGGGAGGGGTTTCGGCTCGGCGATGATGACGCGGGGGCCGTGCTTGGCCCTTTCCGCCTGCCAGCTCCGGGCCAGCGCCATCTGGGCGGCTTTCGTTGCGCCGTAGGAGCCGAAAAACGGCTGCCCGGCGCGGGGGTCGTCCAGGAAGAGGGCAGTGCCGTTCTGAGCGGTCAAGAGGGGCTCTACCATCGGGATCAGCATGCCGGTCGCGCGGGCGTTGGTGGCGAGTGACTTCTCCCAGTCCTTCTGGTCGATATGGCCTGCCGGGGCCAATGGTGCCGCATGGATCGCGGCATGGACCCAAAGGTTCAACCCGCCCCAGCGGTCATGGATGGACCGGCACAGGTGCCGCATCGCGTCGTCGTTGGTCACGTCCATGGGTGCCAGGGTCAGCGCGCCCGCCCCGGGCAGGCCCGCGCGCTTGACGCGGTCGTCAAGCTCCTCCAACCCGCCGACAGTGCGGGCGACTGCAACAACGTGCCAGCCGCGCAGCGCGAGTTGCTCGGCCAGGGCGGACCCAAGGCCGCGGGAGGCGCCGGTGACGAGGGCTATCTTCTGGGTCATGCGTCGGTCCTTCTGGCGGCGGCAGAGCCTCCGGCGGGAGTATTTTTGAAATGGGCAAATGGCAAGGGGAGGTCAGGCCTTGCGGCCATAGCCGACAGCGAGTTCGGCCTGGCGGGTGGCGATGATCCGGGTAAGGAGCGCGTCGGGGAGCGGGCGGTCTGGGGTGAAGAGGACGCCGGACTTCGAGGTCCTGAAGGGGGTGCAGTCGATCTGTGGGATGACAGTGCCGGAGTGGGGGTAGAGGCCGAGGTGACGCGCGAAGGCCGCGTAGCCCACCACCATCTTGCCCTTGGATCCTGGTTGGCGGAGGCCGGGCATGGCGTAGGACAAGACTTCGACGTGGTCGGGGAGAAGGGCCTTGAGGCGTGCGCGGAGGTTGGTCAGGGCCTCGCGCTGGTCGGGCGGCAGAGCAGCGATGTAGTCATCAACCGCCGCTTCGCCGACCAGGCTCACTCTGCCGCCTTCATCTGGAAGCCTTCCTCGATCTTGTCCGAGGGGGCCACCGGGTAGTCGCCCGAGAAGCAGGCATCGCAGAATTTGGGGTTGGCGGCGTCGCGGCCGGCGGCCTCACCGGCGGCGCGGTAGAGGCCGTCAAGCGAGATGAACTTGAGGCTGTCCACGCCGATCCATTCGCGCATCTCGTCTTCGGACATGGTTGCGGCGAGGAGTTTGGCGCGTTCGGGCGTGTCGACGCCATAAAAGCAGGGCCAGGCGGTGGGGGGCGAGGCGATGCGGAAGTGGACCTCGGCGGCCCCGGCTTCCAGGATCATGTCCTTGATCTTGCGGCTGGTGGTGCCGCGCACGACCGAGTCGTCCACCAGGATCACGCGCTTGCCCTTGATCAGCGCCCGGTTGACGTTCAGTTTCAGCCGGACGCCCATGTTGCGGATGTGGTCGGTGGGCTCGATGAAGGTGCGGCCCATGTACTGGTTGCGAATGATCCCCATCGCGTAGGGGATGCCGCTTTCCTGGCTGAAGCCGATGGCCGCGGGCGTCCCGCTGTCGGGCACCGGGCAGACGAGGTCGGCATCGACCGGGGCCTCGCGTGCCAGTTCCACGCCGATCTGGCGGCGGGTTTCATAGACCGAGCGGCCGCCGATGATCGAGTCGGGGCGGGAGAAATAGACGTTCTCGAAGATGCAGAAGCGCGATTTCGCCGGCGTGAAGGGGCGGGTCGACTCGATCTTGTTGCCCTCGATCACCACCATTTCGCCCGGCTCGATCTCACGGACGAACTCGGCACCGATGATGTCGAGACCGCAGGTCTCGGACGACAGTGCCCAGCCCGAGTCGCCGATGCGGCCAAGGACCAGCGGACGCACCCCCAGGGGGTCGCGGACGCCGATCAGCTTGGTCCGGGTCATCGCGACGACGCTGAACGCGCCTTCCACCCGGCGCAAAGCGTCCTTGATCCGTTCCGAGAGCGTCTTCTGGATCGACCGCGCCATCAGGTGGATGATGCACTCGCTGTCGGAAGAGGACTGGAAGATCGACCCACGCTCGATCAGTTCACGGCGCAGGGCGGCGGCGTTCGTAAGGTTCCCGTTATGGGCGATGGCGCAGCCGCCCATCGAGAATTCGCCGAAGAAGGGCTGTACGTCGCGGATCGCAGTCGCGCCCTTTGATCCGGCAGTGGAATAGCGGACATGGCCTATGGAGAGGGACCCGGGCAGGGTATCCATCACCTCGGCCTTGGTGAAGTTGTCGCGGACATAGCCGAAGCGGCGGGCCGAGTTGAAACCGTGGTCGGGGTGGTAGCTGACGATCCCGCCCGCCTCTTGCCCCCGGTGCTGCAGCGCGTGCAGGCCAAGCGCAACGAAGTTAGAGGCATCGGCCACGCCGACCACGCCGAAAATGCCGCACTCCTCCTTCAGTTTGTCATCATCGAAGGGGTGAGAGCGGAAGGGGGCCATGCGTCCGAATCCTGTCCAGAACCTTGGCCCGCTATCTACGGCAGCGTCACGGGGCTGTCACGCCCCGAAACGCCACTTCGTCATCACGGATTGGTTGCGGGCGCTGCGGGCGCTTCGGTCCCGGCTGGGGCTTCGGTCGCCGGAGCGCTTTGGATCGTGGGGGCACCGCCCGGGGCGCAGACATTGGTCAGGTCGTTGTAGCGATCAACTATCCAGCCCGGCGCGTCCGAGGGGATGTTCTGGTCGATCTGGGCCTGGAAGTTCGCGAAGACGAGGGCAGTGCGCGAATTGTCGATCATCTCGATCCGCTGATCCGACAGGACCCGGTCGTAGACGATGAAAGCGATGGCGATCAGCAGGACGCCCCGCGCCGCGCCGAAGAGGAAGACAAGCGCCTGGTCGATCCCGCCGATGGCCGAGCGCTGCACGGCGCCCGAGAAGAGCGGCGTGAAGAGTGCGGCGACGATCAGACCGACGACGAAGACCCCGGCAAAGGCCGCCACCACCGAAAGTTCACAGCTGTCGGACAGGAATTCACCGACGACCGGCAGTTCCTTGACCAGCGGTTGGACGCCCGGTGCGAAGTAGTAGGCCGCGATGGCCGCACCGATCCAGCCAAGGATTGCCATCATTTCTCGGACCAGCCCGCGCGAGAAGGCAAGGATGGCCGAAATGACGATGATGAGCGCGGCGGCCCCATCGATTGCGGTCAGGTTTTCCATCGGTTACGTCCCCATTCCATCCTTAAACCAAGGGCTTATCCTGCCCCGAACATTTCCCCCACAAAGGCGGTCAGGTCCGGCATCTGCCGCACCGTCATGCCCGCTGCCCCTTCGAATTTCGAATGGGACGGCACGGTCGCCTGTGAGAAACCAAGTTTCGACGCTTCTTTCAACCTGTTTTCGGTCTGCCCGACCGGGCGCAGGGCGCCAGAGAGACTGATTTCACCGAAAAGCACCATGTCCGGTGGAATCGCCACATCTTCGCGTGCCGAGAGGAGGGCTCCGGCCACGGCAAGGTCGGCGGCGGGTTCGGAAACCCGAAGGCCGCCGGCCACGTTCAGGAACACGTCAAGCCCGGCAAAGGGGATGCCGCAGCGCGCTTCAAGCACGGCGAGGATCGTCGAGACACGGCCGGAATCGAGGCCCACGACCGTGCGGCGGGGACTTGCCAACGTTGACGGCGCGACCAGCGCCTGGATTTCCGTCAGGACGGGACGCGTGCCCTCGATCCCGGCGAAGACCGCCGATCCCGGCGCCGGCTGGTCGCGGTTTGCCAGGAACAGCGCCGAGGGGTTTGGCACTTCGGCCAGGCCCCCGCCGGTCATCTCGAACACGCCGATCTCATCCGCGGGGCCGAAGCGGTTCTTCACCGCGCGCAGGATGCGGAACTGGTGGCCGCGTTCGCCTTCGAAGTAAAGGACGGTATCGACCATATGTTCGACCACGCGGGGGCCGGCGATCTGGCCGTCCTTGGTGACATGGCCCACCAGGATCACGGCGACCCCGCGCCGTTTGGCAAAGGTCACCAGTTCATGCGCTGCAGCGCGGACCTGAGAGACGGAACCCGGGGCGGCTTCGACGCTGTCGAGCCACATGGTCTGAATCGAATCGATGATCGCCAGCGCGGGGCGTTCGGCGTCAAGCGTCGTCAGGATGTCGCGCAGGTTGGTCTCGGCCCCAAGGTGGACATTGGCATCCGCCAGCCCCAGGCGCTGTGCGCGCATCCTGACCTGGGCAGAGGCCTCTTCGCCCGAGATATAAATGCATTTCAGCCCCTTGCGGGCGAAACTTGCAGTTGCCTGCAAAAGCAATGTCGATTTCCCGATCCCCGGGTCGCCGCCGACCAGGATCGCCGAGGCCGGGACAAGTCCGCCGCCCAAGACCCGGTCCAACTCATCAATACCCGAGGAGGCGCGGGGCGGCGGGGCTTCCTCGGTCGCAAGGTCAGTCAGCGGGATCGCCCGACCCTTTGCGCCAAGGGATTTCGGACCCGAGGACAGGGGGGCTTCTTCGACAATGGTGTTCCAGCCGCCGCAGGCGTCGCATTTGCCGGCCCATTTGCGATAGGCGGCACCACAGACGGTACAGGTGTATGACGCGGTCTGTTTCATCAGGCGGGACAGTGACCGTTCATTTGGGCAGGATCAAGGCAGGCCGTGGACAGTAGTGGAATGGGAAGAGCGGCAAAACCCCACGATTCTTGGGATTTGCAGCAACGGCTGGACCTATGGCACCATCCGACCCATCGACTGGCCAAGATCGGGAGGTTTCGATGCGCGTCTGCCTTGCTCTGCTGTTGCTCTTGTCCGGTCCGGCACAGGCGCAAGAGATGTGTGCCGCCGAAGCGGTCGGGGAGGTGCCGTCCTGCATGGTCGGCACTTGGACGGGCGAGAACGACATGGCCGACAGGCTAGACCAGATGCTTGCCCGCCTTGGCGCCGATGCGTCGGTTATGGCGCGCGCCGACTCTGGCAGGTACCTCTTCATCCGCATCGGCTCGGATGGCAGTTTCATCACCTCGCCGATGTCTGCCGCGGCCGATGTCACGATCTTTTCGGATGAAAGCTTCATTGGCGAGTTTGAGACCAATCTTGCTGCCGCCGGCGGGACCGGCCTCTTCTTCGCGGCCCCGGGCGAGGCCATGACCTTCTGCACGCGGTCGGGCGGATGGGGCATCATGTCGATCGAGGGCGAGGGCGGCGCCGCCGCAGCGCCGGTCCGCTCTACGGGGTCGGGGTTCACCCCGCCAATGCGCTATTCCTGCGCCGAGGACAGTTTGCAGATGTTCGTCGACCTGCCCCCGCCGATGGGCACGGTGACCTACGACCTGACCCGCATCCCCGCCAGCGCCATCCCGCCCGAGTTCGAGGCGCTGTTCGACTAGGCCGCTGGCTTCGACTTCCAGGACACAAGGATCGAGGCCAGGATGCAGCCGGTGAAGAGGTAGAGGCCCCAGGCGGTCTCGATGGTGACATAGCCCGCGCCCTTCACGATGACGATGTAAAGGGCGATCAGGAAGACGTCGGCCATGGCGAGCTTTCCGAGAATCTCCAGCGCCGGAAGGGTCTTGGGCGACAGGAGGTTCCAGTGGAGAAGCGCGAGGCCGATGGTCTTGGCGTAAGGCGCAAAGATCGCGAGGAAGGTGACGGCGAGGGCGAGGGCCGCATCGGACTCCCACAGGGACTGGAGGCCGGTGATGACGCTGATCTCGTCCATCCCGAAGATCGGAAGGAGGGCGGCCCGGAGAAGCGGCGCGAACCAGGCGACGGGGAAGAGGACGAGAAGAGCGAGGTTGAGATAGCGCATCAACGGTCCTTTATCACCCGACAATCACCAACGGCAGAACAAAGCCCAAGATCAATGAGCCAACGGCGGCCAGAAGCTCATTCCCCCAACTCCGGTCCGTTTGCACTCGAACAATGACATAAAGCACAAAACTTACGGCTGAACTGGGAAGGCCAAAGCGAAAGAACAAGGTGAGGCCTCCATAGCCGCCTCCGGTCGGCGAGGTCTGGTTGAGGTAGGCGGCATAGAAAAGAAAGAGGATTGCAGGAATCGACAAAATTAACGCCGCAAGGGCAGGCTTCTTGAGATGGGACGGGCAATCCAGAAAATGCAGGAGGGTGACAAGGAAGATGATGCTTGGCACGCCAGCCAACAGATAGATGACTGCAACAAGCATTTGCTTTACTTACCTCACACTCGCGATCGGCCCATCCGCCCGCCCGTGGATGAACTGTTGCACGTAAGGGTCCGGCGTGGCGTCCATTTCGCCCACCGGCCCGGTCCAGCGGATCACCCCGCCATGGAGCATCGCCACGTTGTCGGCGATCGCGCGGACCGAGGACATGTCGTGGGTGATGGTCATGGCCGTGGCCCCCATCTCGGTCACGATCTCGCGTATGAGCGCGTTGATGACGCCGGCCATGATCGGGTCCAACCCCGTGGTCGGTTCGTCGAAGAAGATGATCTCCGGTTCTGCCGCAATTGCCCGCGCCAACCCAACGCGTTTCTGCATGCCGCCCGACAGCTCGGCCGGGAACAGGTCGGCCGTCTCGGGTTTCAGGCCCACCCGGCGCAGCTTCTCGATGGCGACTTCGCGCGCCTGGGCTTTCGGCAGCGCCTTCGGGCCGCGGACCAGGCGGAAGGCGACGTTTTCCCAGACCTTCAGGCTGTCAAACAGCGCCCCGCCTTGGAACAGCATCCCGAAACGCGCCAGAAAGGCGTCGTGGTCAGCTTTCGTCACGTCCTGCCCGTCCAGCGTGATCGTTCCCCGGTCATGGCGGACGAGGCCCAGGATGCACTTCAAAAGGACCGACTTCCCCGTCCCCGACCCGCCGATGATGACCATCGAGGTGCCGGACGCGATGGTCAGGTTAACACCCTGCAGCACCCGGTTCTCGCCGAACCGCTTATGGACGTCGGAGAGCGTGATCATGTGGTGAAGAACAGTTCGGTCAGGACGTAGTTCGCGGCCAGGATCAGGACGCTGGCCGAAACCACCGCCGCCTTGGTCGCCGCCCCCACGCCTTGCGCACCGCGGGCCGAGTTCATCCCGTGATAGCAACCCATCAGCGCGACGATAAAGCCGAAGACCGCGCCTTTGACGAGGCCCGAGCCGACGTCCCAGGTCTCCAGGAAATCGGCGGTGTTCTTCAGGTAGGCGGCAGAGTTGAAGTCGAGCCGGGTGATGCCCACCAGCCAGCCGCCCATGATCCCGATGGCATCGCCCGTGGCCACCAGGACCGGCATCGACAGGGTCGCAGCGACGACACGGGTGACGGCCAGGTATTTCAGCGGGTTCGTGGACAGTGTGACCAGCGCGTCGATCTGTTCGGTCACCTTCATCGTGCCGATCTCGGCGGCGATCGACGAGGCCACCCGCGCCGCGACCATCAACCCGCCAAGCACCGGCCCCAGTTCGCGCGTCATGCCGATTGCGACGATGGAGGGCACGACGGATTCGGCGTTGAAGCGCGAGCCGCCGGCATAGATCTGCAGCGCCAGCGCGCCGCCGGTGAAGATAGCGGTCAGGCCGACAACAGGCAGGGAATACCAGCCGATCTGCAGGATCGAGGACCCAAGCTCGCGCAGGTAGAAGGGCGGGCGCAGGATGTGGCCAAGGACCGCGCCTGCGAACAGGACCACCCGGCCAAGCGCGGCGATAGATTGCAGGACCGGGCGCCCCAGCGCGCCAAGGACGGCGGTCATGCCGGGCGTTCCTGGTAGCGGCGGGTGTAGCGTGACCCAAGCGAGGTCAGGATCTCATAGCCGATGCTGCCTGCGATCCCGGCCAGCGCATCGACGCCCTGGTTCGGTCCGATGATGTCCAGCGCGCGGGGCACTTCGGGCAGGTCGGTGATGTCGACCGTGATCAGGTCCATCGAAATGCGGCCGACCACGGGGCAGGGGATATCACCATCCCAAAGGACCGCTTTCCCCGCCAGACTGCGCATCAGCCCATCCGCATATCCGCCCTGAACGGTCGCAATGACGGATGGCACCTCTGCCTCCCAGGCGCAGGCATAACCAACGGTTTCACCCGCCGGCACTTCATGCGTTTGGATGACGGGCAGGGGCAGGCGGACGACAGGCTCCGCCGTCTCGAAGGGCCGCCCCCCATAAAGGCCGATGCCGGGGCGGGTAAGGTCAAAGTGGTACTGCGGCCCGAGGAGGATGCCGCCTGTGGCCGAGAAAGAGCGTGGAACCCCGGTCCCATCGGTCATTTCATGAAACTGCGTCAACTGGGCAAGGTTCATCGGATGATCCGGCTCATCGGCGCAGGCAAGATGGCTCATCAGCATGACCGGGCCTGCTTCCAGAAGGATCGGTGCAACCGCGTTCCATTCCAGCGTCTTTACGCCCAGCCGGTTCATGCCGGTGTCGAGTTGCACGCCGAAAGGCTGGCCGGGCAGGGCCTCCAGATGGCGGGTGATCTGCTCCAGGCTGTTCAGCATCGACGTCAGATCAAGGTCCGAGATCATCTCGGTATCGCCGGCCATATGCCCGGAAAGGACATTGATCTGCGGCCCGGGGCCAAGCGCTTGGCGCACCACCGCGCCTTCTTCGGCCACGGCAACAAAGCACCGCCGCGCCCCGGCCTGCGCCAAGGCCCGCACGACCCGCGCCGCCCCCAGACCATAGGCATCGGCCTTGACCACAGCGCCCGTCTGCACCGGGGCACCGGACAACCGGTCCATCGCGCGCCAGTTGGCTGCGATGGCATCAAGATCAATCGTCAGGGTTGCAGTGGCCATGCGGGCGTTTTTGGTCAGGCGACAGGTTGCGGTCAAGCAGAAAAGACTTTGCGGGCCGGGAATGGGCAGGGAGTGAACCTGCCGAGGTCACAGGGTCTTGGTGCAGAAACCTGGGGTCTAATCGGGGTTGGGACATCATCCTTATGCCCGCCCTATTCCCGGAGGAGTTGAGTTCTACCGGAAGCATGAACGCAACCAAATTCCAAGGATCGC
>JBJTSJ010000363.1:0-4314 GCA_046076605.1 Tabrizicola sp. | reverse complement strand
CGACCGGGTCGGTGGAGATGGCGCACACCGCGGCCTACTACGACTGGGGCAAGGACCCGACCAACGCGCTGGGGACGACGGTGCCCTTCGGCCTGAACTACCGCCAGATGAACGCGTGGCTCTACCACGGCGGCGGCATCGACATGCTGAACGAATTCTTCAACGCGAGCCGCAACCTGCATTACCTGCCCTGCGGCAACACCGGGGTGCAGATGGCGGGCTGGTACCGCAAGGAGATCAACTCGGTCGCCGACCTGCAGGGCCTGAAGATGCGCATCGGCGGCTTTGGCGGCAAGATCATCGAGAAGCTGGGCGTCGTGCCGCAGCAGATCGCGGGCGGCGACATCTATCCGGCGCTGGAAAAGGGCACCATCGATGCGGCCGAATTCGTCGGCCCCTACGATGATGAGAAGCTGGGCTTCTACAAGGTCGCGCCGTACCTGTACTACCCGGGCTGGTGGGAAGGCGGTCCGACGCTGTCGAACATGATCAACCTGGCCAAGTGGAACGAGCTGACGCCGTCCTACCAGGCGATCCTGAAGTCGGCGTCCGAGGCTGCGAACTCGAACATGATGGCGAACTATGACTGGAAGAACCCGACGGCGCTGAAGTCGCTGGTGGCCAACGGCACCCAGCTGCGTCCGCTGCCGCAGGATGTTCTGGCAGCTGCCTATGACGCGGCGGTGTCGACCTATGCCGAGATCAGCGCCACCAACGCGCCGTTCAAGAAGATCTACGACAGCCAGCAGGCGTTCAAGAAGGATGCCTATCTCTGGGCGCAGATCGCCGAGTACAACTACGACGTCTTCATGATGACGCAGCAGCAGGCCGGCAAGCTGTAAGACGGTCGAAGCCGAAATCGGAAAGGCCCCGGAGCGATCCGGGGCCTTTTCGTTTCAGGGGTTGATCACCGGCGGCGCCAGTTTCGGCAAGCCACCTGGGGCAGGGGCCGCGCCATCGGCAGGCGGGGTGCCGCCAAGGTTCGGCGCACCGAGCTTTGGTCTCCCCGGCAGGCCCGGCAGACCCCCAGGCGCGGTCGTCCCACCCGGGGCCAGTGGTTGCAGGGTCGGCACCTTGATTTCGACAGTCGAGGGGTCCACCACCGTTCCCTTGTAGTGCATGACGATTTGCGGGAAGAGTACGACCGCAAAGATCATCGCGACCTGGATGCAGATGAATGGGATGGCGCCCTTGTAGATCTCGCCCGTCTTGATCCCGTCCATCTTCTTGCCGGTGACCTTGTCGAGATATGGCACCTTGGCCGCGACCGAGCGCAGGTAGAACAGCGCAAAGCCGAAGGGCGGCGTCAGGAACGAGGTCTGCAGGTTCACCCCAATGATGACGCCCAGCCAGATCAGGTCGATCCCCAGGGTCTCGGCCGGGGCGATCAGGAGCGGCACCAGGATGAAGGCGATCTCGAAGAAGTCGATGAAGAAGCCCAGGATGAAGATGATCAGGTTGACCACGAACAGGAAGCCGTACTGACCGCCGGGGACTGCGGTCAGGAGTTCCTCGACCCAGACATGGCCGTTCACGCCGTAGAAGGTCAGCGAGAACATCCGAGCGCCGATCAGCACGAACATGACGAAGGCCGAGAGGCGCGTGGTGGCGATCAGCGCCGACTGCAGGACCGGGAACTTGAAGCGGCCCTTGGCCCAGGCGAGGATCATCGCGCCGACGGCCCCCATGGCACCGCCCTCGGTAGGGGTGGCAAGGCCGATGAAGATGGTGCCAAGGACGAGGAAGATCAGCGCAAGCGGCGGGATCAGCACCATGATGACCTGCTGCGCAAGGCGCGACAGCAGGTTCAGTCCCAGGTAGCGGTCGGCCAGTGCGTAGGCGTAGACCAGGATCGTTCCCAGGGTCATCCCCACGACATCGGCATTGGCGCCCCAGCTGTCGTACAGCCAGAGATGCGCGGCGTAGCTAAACGCGCCGCCGAGGGCCAGCATCACCACAAGCGAGGTCACGCCTCCACCCAGCGTCCGTGCCTCGGGGGGCAGGGCAGGCACCTTGTGCGGCTGGAAGATCGCGATCATGCAGATATAGCCCAGGTACATGCCGGTCAGGATCAGCCCGGGAACGATGGCGCCCGCATACATGTCGCCCACCGACCGGCCCAGCTGGTCGGCGAGCACGATCAGCACAAGGCTGGGCGGGATGATCTGGGCAAGCGTGCCAGAGGCCGCGATGACCCCGGTCGCCGTGCGCCGGTCATAGCCATAGCGCAGCATGATCGGCAGCGAGATGAGGCCCATGGCGATGACCGAGGCGGCGACGACCCCGGTGGTGGCGGCCAAAAGCGCGCCGACCAGGATCACGGCGAAGGCAAGGCCGCCGCGGATCGGGCCGAACAGCTGGCCGATGGTGTCCAGAAGGTCCTCGGCCATCCCGGACCGTTCCAGGATGATCCCCATAAAGGTGAAGAAGGGGATGGCGAGCAATGTCTCATTCGACATGACCCCCCACAATCGCTGCGGCATCGTGCCGAGAAGCGGCCAGTCGAGCGTGATCTCGCCATTGGAATAGGGGGCAAGCCAGACCCCAATGACGAAGAAGATCAAGCCGTTCGCGGCCAGGGCAAAGCTGACCGGGTAGCCGTACAGCAGGAAGACGACGAGGCTCACGAAGATGATCGGAGCCATGTTGTGGGCGATGATCTCGATCATTTCTTCCCCTCGGCGGCAGCGGCGGCCTGAACTTCGGCGGCAAGCTCCTCGGCCTCTTTCAAGGCCTGGTCCTGGGCCGAGATGAAGGGGTGGGGGTCCTCCATCAACCCGCGCATGACGGCGATCTTCTTGATGATTTCAGCGAAGGCCTGAAAGGTCAGCATGACGAAGCCCGCCAGAAGGATCGCGCGGGCGGGCCAGATGATCAGGCCGCCCGCGTTGGCCGAGACCTGGCCCGACTGGAAGGCCTGGATGGTGTAGGGCCAGAGCAGCCAGGCCATCAGGCCGACAAAGGGCAACAGAAAGAAGATGTGGCCCAGAAGGTCGATCCAATGCTGCGTCCTGCGGCTGCGCGAGCCGTAGAAGACGTCGATCCGGATATGTTCGTTCTGTTGCAGCGTGTAGGCCGCAGCGCCCATGAAAGCCACGCCGAACAGGTACCACTGCAGTTCCAGCCAGGCATTCGACGACAGGTTGAGCAGCTTCCGGCTGAACGCATTTCCCGCGCTGACCAGTACGGCAAGCAGGATAAGCCAGACGACAGACTTTCCGATGAACGCGTTCACGCGGTCGATGCCACGTGAGATGGCAAGCAGTGCCTGCATCCCGAACCTCCCCCTGAAAGGCCGCCAGTTTGTCCAGCGTGCCAATGAATGGGCTGAGTGTAGATCGGAACGGCAGGAACTCAACCGCCGGATGGGCGATTTCCGCAGGATCAGGCGGCGGCGGCCTTATCTTTCAGCCGCTGGCCCACTTCGGCGATGGCCTGGATCACCGGCATGAACTCCAGCCCCAGGTCGGTGAGCGTGTATTCGACGGACGGGGGTGAGGTTTCCATCACGGTGCGGGAGAGGATTCCGCGTTCCTCCAACTCGCGCAGACGCTGGGTCAGGACCTTGGCAGACACCAGCGGGATGTCAGCGCGGAGTTCGGAAAAGCGCCGGGGGCCTGAGGAGAGGTACCAGATGATGTTCGGCGTCCAGGCGCCGCCGATGAAGGCCATGCAGTCCGAGAGCGGGCACATCGGGTGGGGCGTGCGGTTCTTGCGGCGTTTCAGCGTCATCGGCGGGCCTTCGGATCGGTTACTGCGCAGATACCGCATTCTGCCTGTTACCGCAAGTTACCCCGTTACCAAAGGTGACCGTGTGCGCTAGCCATTGCCGCATCGGAAACCAAAGGAGACGACGATGAAACTGTACATCAAGCCCGGTGCCTGCTCGATGGCCTCGCATATCATCCTGGCCGAGATCGGTGGGGATTATGCGGTGGAAATGGTGGACACCGCGAACGGCGAGACGGCCAGCGGGGCGAACTATCGGGACATCAATCCGAAGGGCAAGGTTCCCGCGCTGGAGGTCGAGGGCGAGGTGCTGACCGAGGGTCCGGCGATCCTGCAGTTCCTGGGGGATCGGGCGGCGAACCTGGGGCTGGCGCCCACGGCGGGGACGATGGCGCGGGCGCGGGTGAACGAGGTGCTGAATTTTACCGGGACCGAGCTTCACATCGCCTTCGGGCCGCTGTTCAACCCAGCCTCGACCGACGCGCAGAAAGAGGCGGCGCGGCAGGCAGTGGCGGGCAAGCTCGACTGGCTGGAGGCGCGGCTGGCCGACGGGAGGGCGCACCTGACGGGCGAGGCCTTCACCAT
>JBJTSJ010000362.1:0-11979 GCA_046076605.1 Tabrizicola sp. | reverse complement strand
ACCAGCATGCATTCGATGGACAATTACTATGTGTCCAAGCTTTTGCCGCTGATCGCGGAAAGCGGCATGACGGCGATCCCGAACCCCCTGATCAACATCACCCTGCAGGGCCGTCACGACACCTACCCCAAGCGCCGGGGCCTGACGCGGGTGAAGGAGCTGCAGGCGATGGGCATCCCGGTGGGCTGGGGGCAGGACTGCGTTCTGGACCCCTGGTATTCGCTGGGCACGGCGGACATGCTGGACGTGGCCTTCATGGGGCTGCATGTCGCGCAGATGACGCACCCTGCGGAAATGGCGCGCTGTTTCACCATGGTGACCGAGGTGAACGCGCAGATCATGGGCCTGAACTACGGGTTGCGTCCCGGCTGCGTGGCGAGCCTCGTCGTCTTGGACGCAGGCACCCCGAACGAGGCGCTGCGGCTGCGGCCAGACCGGTTGGCAGTGGTGTCAAAAGGCAACGTGGTGGCCGAGCGGCAGCGGAATGACGCGCGCCTGGCCCTGCCGGGCCGTCCCGCGACGGTCAGGCGCCGGCACGGATAGGCCGACGAAGCGGCGTGAGTCGGGCTTGGTTAACCGTCTGCTGACCATTCATTCAGGTTTCGAAACAACCACAGATCCAGCTGGCAGCCGGAATCCTGCCCGGAAAGTGCGCTAAACGCCTTCGCCTTTGGGTTGAGCGGGCCCATCCTTCAAATCTCCTCTGGATCGCCCCATTTTCGCCCCGTTCCACAACCATCACACAGGCAGTAAATTGGTGCGTTTGTGTGGACGATTGTCTCTGCGCCAGAGGCCGTCCGGGGGATTTGCAGCCTTGGATTGGTCTGAAAGCGCCGGACATCGATACCTTTGTCTGAAGGATGAACGAGATGGCGCAACAAAAGGCGGTAGAACCCGTGGTCGATGAGGTCGATGACCTGATCGATGAGTTGCAGCCCGGCGTAAAGCTTCTGAAGGGCCAGTACACGATCAGCCGCTATATCAATAGTGGCGGTTTCGGCATCACCTACCTTGCCAAGGACAGTCTGGACCGCGACGTCGTCATCAAGGAATGCTTCCCGTCTTCCGTGTGCCGCCGGTCGAAGGTCATGGTGGCCGCCCGGTCGCGTGCCCATACGGCGGAACTGCGGTCCGTCGTGCAGCTTTTCGTGCGCGAGGCACGGAACCTGGCCAAGATCGTGCATCCGAACATCGTCTCGGTCCACCAGGTGTTCGAAGACAACGGCACCGCCTACATGGCACTGGACTACATCGACGGGCTGGACCTGCAGCAGATCATCGACGGCGAGGGCCAGCGCCCGACGCCCGCTCAGATCGTGGAAATCACCGACAAGCTGATCAAGGCGGTCGGTTTCATCCACGAAAACGACATGCTGCACCGCGACATCTCGCCCGACAACGTGCTGATCGACAAGAAGGGTGAGCCGATCCTGATCGACTTCGGCGCGGCGCGGGACAAGGCCAGCCAGACCAATCGCGCGATGTCGGCGCTGCGGGTGGTGAAGGACGGCTACAGCCCGCAGGAATTCTACATCGCCGGGTCCGAGCAGGGTCCGTGGAGCGATCTCTATGCGCTTGGCGCCACGCTGTATCACCTGATTTCCGACGAAGCCCCGATCAACGGTCAGGCTCGCCTGGCGGCGCTGGCGGAAGACCGGCCTGATCCCTACGTGCCTTTGACAGGTCGGTTCCCGGGCTTTCCGGTCGGGTTCCTGGAAGCCATCGACCGCGCGATGTGCACGCTGCCGAAGCAGCGCTTGCAGACGGCGGAAGAATGGCTGGCGATGTACAGCGGCAATCCGGTGGCGTTAGCAGAGCCTGCCCCTGGCACCGAAGCCGCAGTGCAGCGCCTGGTCACCGACTTCCAGCGCGAGGACGCACAGACCATCGCGGTCGAGCCGGTTGTGCCCGCGAAAATGGCATCGCGGCCGCAGCCGGTTGCCGGAGAGGCCGCTGCTCCCAAGCGGAAGAGCCCGCTGCCGATGCTTGCTGGTGGGGTCTTTGCGCTGGCCGTTGCGGGCGGGGTCTACGTCCTGCTTGGCGGCAGCCCGGACGCCCCGACGGCAACGCAGGCTGCCGACACTGCGACGACAGTTCAGAATGATGCGTCGGTGACTGAAACGGCCAAGGTGACTGCCCCCGACACCGTGACCGAAACTGCCGCCTCGACCAAGGTCGAGCCAGCAGTCGAGAGCGCCTCCGCACCCGGAATCGCTGCGGCCTCGATAACAGGTACGTCGTCGGCGACGAAGCCGGAACCTGCTCCGGAAGGCGAAACGGCGAGCGAACTCTCGGCCCCTGCCGAGCCTGCAACGGTTGCGGCCGCTCCGGCGCCTGCCACCGAGCCCGAAGCGGACACGGCAGCCGCGACGGTTGAACCGGCTGCCGAACCCGTCACCGAGGTCGCTTCCGAACCGGAAACCGCTGAAGTCGCTGCGGTTGAAACCGCCGTGGCAGAAGCCACTAGGACAGAACCGGAAGCCGCAGAACCCCAGGTTGCCGAAACTGCTGCAGCCGCGCCCGAGCCCGTCGCGGAGGCCGTGGTCGCTGCCGTGGGCAACCCGGCGGAAAACCAGGTGGACTTTGCCGCCTGGGACGCGGAACTTCCCTTTACGGCGGACGACCGGCTTGTCGGTGGCAAGTCCGCCGCCCTGATCGTACGACTGTCCCCAATGATGGATCCCGATACCGCAGGCACCTGGCTGCGCCCTGGAATTGTCGTCCACTCGATCAATGGCAGACCGACACCGTCGGCGGCGGCGCTGACCACGGCCATTCTGAACGCGATGCAGGTCGACCCGGATGGGCGGGCTCGCGTTGTGGCCGACTATTCCGGAGCGGGCGGTGATCGCGAAACTGGCCTCTTGACCGTGGATGCCGTGCGCCTGGTCAGCTTGTCGAACGGCGTGACCGTGCGGACTTCGACCGTGGACGGTGTGTGGCAAACCGTGGTCACGGGTGTCAGCAAGCCCGAGATGTCATCGCTCCGGCAGGGCGACGTCCTGTTCCGCGACAAGGCCACTGGTATTCCGCTGGACGGCCCAACCTCGTTGGAGACGATCCTGGCCGAACTGGTGTCGTCCAAGGCGGTGCAGAGCGAATTCTCGATCGTGCGGGACAGCAAGGTGGACGTGGCCACCATGCAGCTTGTCCCGGCGGGGACCCCGTGAGGATGGCCAAGGAAGAACGGCAGGTCCTGGCGTTAAGTGAACATCAGGCCGGTCTTCGGTCTGCAGCCCCATCTGGCCGGGACAAGACCTTGGGAACCGTCAGACCGGCGCCGCTTGACCCGTTGGTCCGGGCGCTGGACCAGGCGGTAGCCCGGTCCGCGCGGACCGGGTTCGGATGCGGCTCTGCCGGGCCCTGAGCCCAGCGACGGATGACGGACGAATGAGGCGAGACAGGCAGCAGTACCGCTGGGCCAGCAGCGGGAAGGGCGGCCTGAACAAGGAGCAAGGACTATGACTTTCGCGCGGAAATCTCTGGTTTGCAGCACGGCCTTGCTTCTGAGCGGTGTGGCGGCGCAGGCCCAGGAAGCCTGTTCGACCTATACCGTCGTTGCCGGCGACAACCTGCGCTATATCGCCCGGGACGCCTATGGCGACGCCGACATGTACCGCCTGATCTATGAGGCCAACGTCGACAAGATTGGCGAGAAGGCCGACATCATCGAGATCGGCATGACGCTGACCCTGCCCTGCGACCCGAAGCAGGAGGCAGCGGCATCCACGACCGAAGCCCAGCCCGAACCGGAAACCGTGACGCCCGTGGCTGCGGCGGCGGACCCGCAACCGGCCGCCCCCACGGAACGGCCCATCGCGATGGTCACCGGCAACGGCTATGCGCCCTTCACCGATGAAATGCTGCCGGGCGGCGGGATGATGACCCAGCTGGTCGAAATGGCCACGTTCCGGGCCGATCCTGCCATTGCCTACAGTATCAGCTTCGTGAACGACTGGCAGGCGCATATCGACGCGCTTCTGCCGTCGGGCGCCTATGATCTGAGCTTTCCCTGGGTGCGCCCGAACTGCGAAGGCGGGATGTTGTCGCCAGGCGACCAGGCCCGTTGTGACGACTTTGCCTTCTCGGCCCCGTTCTACGAAATCGTCGATGGTTTCTTTGCCATCCGCGACAGCGGCCTTCTGGACGTGACCAGCGCCGCTGGCTTCGAAGGCAAGCGGATTTGCCGTCCGGAAGGCTATACCACGGGCGTGCTGGATGCAGCCGGGCTGACTGCACCGACGATCACTCTGGTACGCAGCGAAGATGTCGAGGATTGCTTCCGCGCGCTGTCTGCGGGCGAGGTTGATCTGGTGTCGGTTGACGCCGAGGTTGGCGATGCAACTGTTGCCAAACTGGGCCTGATCGCCACAGTCGGGGCGAACCCGCACCTGTCGACCATCGTCAGCCTGCACGTCATTGCCCACAAGTCCAACCCCCGCGGGGTTGCGATGCTGGGGCAGTTGGACGCTGGCTTGATCGAGATGTACCAGTCCGGCGAGTGGTATGAAATCGTCTCGACCGCGCTGGCGCTGCAGCGCAAGCAGGAGTGAGCGATGACGGCTGACTTGGCTGCATGGGTCTTGGGATTGTGCTGGTTCACGGCGGATGACCGGCAGTTGACCCAGACCGACATTGATCACTCATTCGCCATATTCGCGCCATCTATGCAACTATATGGTGTGCAAAACCCAGTATTGTTTCGATTGCCACACGTTAGCAGACCTTCAAACGGCCTCAGCAAGGGACCCCACTCATGAGAACCGCTTCGCACCTGCACCGGCTTTCTTTCCTTGCGGCTGCGATGATCTCGTTGCCCTTCATCGCGTCCGCACAGGAAGCCTGCACCACCTACACAGTCAAGGATGGCGACACCCTGGGCTCGATCGCCCAGGCCGCCTATGGCACCTTCGACTACCAGATGATCTTCAACGCCAACCGCGACGCGCTGGCCGCGAACCCCAACAGCCTTCCGGCCGGCTTGCAGTTGATCCTGCCCTGTGAGGACGGTCGTCTGACCCCCGACCAGGAACTCAGCTCGGTCATCCAGCAGGAAACCGAAAAGCAGGAAGCGACTGCGAAGAAGTCGGACGTCTACGAGCCGCCGCTGAAGTTCGTCACCTCGAACAACTGGGCGCCCTTCACCGATGAATCGCTGACCGGCGGCGGGATCTTCGTGCGCATGGCGGCGACCGCGATGCAGCGCGGCGGCAACGACCGGGACTACCAGGTCTCGTATGTCGACAACTGGATGTCGCATATCGACGTGCTGCTGCCCTCGGGCGCTTTCGACGTGTCCATCGCCTGGGAATCGCCGGATTGTTCCAAGCTGGACATGTTGGGCGAATTCTCCGCGCGCATGTGCACCGACTTCGACTTCTCGCTGCCGATCTATGAGGCGGCCTATACCTTCAACACCCTGCCCGACAGCAAATACGCCGAGGCTCGGTCCTTTGCCGACTATACCGGCGCCAAGATCTGCCGTCCCGAGGCCTGGCCGCTGGGCGACCTGGAAGTCCAGGGCCTGACCCCGCCGGTGGTGGAATATGTCCAGCCGAAGAACCCGATCGAATGCGCGGAAATGTTGCTGAAGGGCGAGGTTGACGTCTACTCGATCGAGACCGAGACCTCGGTTTCCAACTTCAAGGAACTGGACGCGACCGACAAGATCGCGGTGAACCCGGCGCTGACGACCTTCATCTCGTACCACTTCCTGACCTCGAAGACCAATCCGCGCGGCCGCGTCTACATCGCGATGCTGAACCGCGGCATCACCGAGATGCGCGAGTCGGGCGAATGGTATGACATCCTGGCGTCCGGCCTGGCCGAGTTCAATGGCATGAAACAGTAAAGCGGGACCTCCCTCCCCCGCGGCTAAGGCCCCGGTCCGCAAGGATCGGGGCCTTGTGTTTTGCGGCGGATGCTACTTGGAACACACGTTCCATGTGTTATGCTGGGCGGAACACAGCGATTGGACCAGCCATGCCAAAGGATGACCCAGCATCTGCCTTGCGCGAGGCGCCGCAGACGATCGATGCGTTCCGCAGCCGGTTGGCCGAGATGGACGGCCAGCTGCCGCGCCGGTTGCAGCAATGCGCCGATCACATCGGGCAGCACATGGACACGATTGCGCTCTCCACTGTGGCCCAGGTCGCCCAGGGTGCGGGCGTGCCGCCTTCGGCGATGATGCGGTTCTGCCAGATCATGGGCTTCTCCGGCTATGCCGAGATGCAGCGCCTCTTCCGCGAGGTGCTGTCGCGCCCTGCCCCCGACTATGCGACGCGGCTGGCGAACCTGAAGGCGGGCGGGGCGGGCCACCCCTCGACCCTGGTGGCCGAGTTTGTCGAAGCCGGGCGGCAATCGATGGAGGCCTTGGCGCGCGACCTGGATGAAATAGCTTTGGATCAAGCTGTTAGCATCCTGTCCGGGGCGCGCTGCATTCATCTGGCGGGGTTCCGGCGGTCCTTCCCGGTGGCGAGTTACCTGAGCTATGTCTTCGACAAGCTGGGGGTCCCTGCCCTGCTGCATGACGGGGTTGCGGGCCTGGGGCAGAGGTCCACGCTTCAGCCGGGGGAGGCACTGATCGCGATCACCTTCGCCCCCTATTCCGACGAGACCCTGTCTCTGGCCGCCGACGCGCGGGATCGTGGGCTGCCCGTCGTGCTTTTGACCGACCCGCCTGCAACGCGGCTGGCCGGTATCGCGGATTGCGTCCTGACTGTTACCGAGATCGACTTCGGCGCCTTCCGATCCCTGTCCGCGGCCATCGCGCTGGCCTTGTCGCTGGCCGTGGCCGTTGCTGCCCGGCGCGAAACTTAGCACTTCCCCGACTCGAGCAAATGGAATAAACGTTCCACGCACAGGGGCGACTCGGCCCCGGACGGAGCAGCCCATGTCCCACAAATCCCTGGATGTCATCACCATCGGCCGGTCCTCGGTCGACCTTTACGGCGCGCAGGTCGGTGGGCGGCTGGAGGACATGGGGTCGTTCCAGAAATACATCGGCGGCTCGCCCACCAACATGGCGGCGGGGACGGCGAGGCTGGGGCTGAAGTCGGCACTGATCACCCGGGTCGGCAACGAACACATGGGCCGGTTCATCCGGGAAGAGCTGGCCAAGGAAGGCGTCGACGTCCGGGGCGTGAAGACCGACCCGGAGCGGCTGACGGCGCTGGTCCTTCTGGGCATCCGCGACGACAAGCAGTTCCCGCTGATCTTCTACCGGGAAAACTGCGCCGACATGGCGCTGTGCGAGGATGACATCGACGAGGGGTTCATCAGCGAGGCCCGGTCGGTCGTCGCCACGGGGACGCATCTTTCGAACCCCCGGACCGAGGCGGCGGTGCTGAAGGCGCTGAACCTGGCCCGGAAGCACGGGCTGCAGACCGCGCTCGACATCGACTACCGCCCGAACCTTTGGGGCCTCGCAGGGCATGGCGACGGGGAAAGCCGGTTCATCGAATCCGCCAAGGTCACCGCCAAACTGCAATCGACGCTGCACTACTTCGACCTGATCGTCGGGACCGAGGAAGAGTTCCACATCGCGGGCGGCACCACCGACACCATCGCTGCGCTGCGGGCGGTACGGGCGGTGTCGAAAGCCACCCTCGTCTGCAAGCGCGGGCCGATGGGCGCAGTGGCCTTCACCGGCGCGATTCCCGATAGCCTGGACGAGGGTGAAAGCGGTCCGGGCTTCCCGATCGAGGTGTTCAACGTCCTCGGCGCGGGGGACGGGTTCATGTCGGGGCTGCTGAAAGGCTGGCTTGACGGCGAGCCCTGGCCCGTGGCGCTGAAATACGCCAATGCCTGCGGGGCCTTCGCGGTCAGTCGCCATGGCTGCACCCCGGCCTACCCGTCCTGGGAAGAGCTGCAGTTCTTCCTGTCCCGCGGCGTTGTAGAGAAGGCGCTGCGCAAGGATGCGGCACTGGAACAGGTCCACTGGGCGACCAACCGCCACAAGGACTGGTCGACCATGCGCGTCTTCGCGTTCGACCATCGGATGCAGCTGGAGCAGATGGAGGGCGCGGACCCGAAAAAGATAGGCGCGTTCAAAGAGTTGTGCCTGAAGGCCGCCTTGCAGGTGGCGAACGGCCAGCCGGGCTATGGCATCCTTTGCGACAGCCGGTTGGGGCGGGATGCCCTGTTCCAAGCGGCGGGCACGGGGCTCTGGATCGGGCGGCCCGTGGAATGGCCAGGCTCGCGTCCCCTGACGCTGGAACCCGAGCTTGGGCCGGACTTCGGCGGCCTGCAGGAATGGCCGCTGGAGCATGTTGTCAAGGTCCTGTGCTTCTACCACCCTGACGACGATGCAGCGACCAAGGCCGCGCAGGAGGACACTGTCCGCCGCCTGTTCCACGCCTGCCGCCGCAACCGGCTGGAGATGCTGTTGGAGATCATCCCGTCGAAGGTCGGACCCGTGGATGATGAAACCTCGGCCAAGGTGATCCAACGCTTCTACGACCTGGGCGTCTATCCCGACTGGTGGAAGCTGGAACCCTTCGCCACCGCCAAGGCCTGGGAGAACGCCTGCACCGCCATCACGAAGAACGACCCGCATGTGCGCGGCGTCGTGGTGCTGGGGCTGGATGCAAGGGAAGAGGACCTTGCGGCCTCGTTGGCTCTTGCGGCGCAGCAGCCCTTGGTGAAAGGCTTCGCCATCGGCCGCACGATCTTTGGCGATGCCGCGCGGGCCTGGTTCAAGGGCCAGATGACCGACGCGGACGCCGTCGCCCAGATGTCAGACCGTTATGCGCGCCTGTCCCGCACCTGGGACGCCGCGCGCCAGGGAGGAATGAAATGACCACGATCCGCCTTACCGCCGCACAGGCCCTTGTCCGCTGGCTGTCCCAGCAACAGGCCGAGGATGGCAGTCGCTTCATCGAGGGCGTCTGGGCGATCTTTGGCCACGGCAACGTGGCGGGCCTGGGCGAGGCGCTGGAGACCCACCGCGATGTCCTGCCGACCTGGCGGGGGCACAACGAACAGACGATGGCGCATACCGCGATTGCTTATGCGAAGGCGTCGAAGCGCCGGAAGGCGATGGCGGTGACGACCTCCATCGGGCCGGGGGCGTTGAACCTGGTGACGGCGGCGGCGCTGGCGCATGTGAACCGGATTCCGGTGCTGCTGCTGCCGGGCGACGTCTTCGCCAGCCGCGCGCCGGACCCGGTGCTGCAGCAGGTCGAGGATTTCGGCGACGGGATCGTGTCGGCCAACGACTGCTTCCGCCCCGTCGTGCGCTATTTCGACCGGATCAGCCGGCCCGAGCATGTGTTGACCGCCCTGCCCCGCGCGCTGCAGGTAATGACTGACCCCGCGACCTGCGGGCCGGTGTGCCTGGCCTTCTGCCAGGACACGCAGGCGGAAGCCTATGATTATCCGGTGGAGTTCTTCACCCCGAAGGTCTGGCACATCCGTCGCCCGGAGCCCGACCAGCGGGAACTGGAGGCCGCCGTCGCCGCACTGAAGGCCGCGAAGACCCCGCTGATCGTGGCGGGTGGGGGCGTGATCTATTCCGGGGCCGAGGCCGCGCTGCGCGACTTTGCCAAGACCCACAACGTGCCCTTCGTCGAAACCCAGGCCGGGAAAGGCGTGTCCGGCTGGGAAGATAAGCTGAACTTCGGCACCCCCGGTGTCACCGGGTCGGACTGCGGCAACAAGCTCGCGGCAGAGGCGGATGTGATCCTGGCCGTGGGCACGCGGCTGCAGGACTTCACCACCGGCAGCTGGACGATCTTCAAGAAGCCGGGTCGCAAGATCATCTCGGTCAACGTGCAGGCTTATGATGCGACGAAGCGCGGGGCGCAGGCGCTGGTCGCCGACGCCAAGGTCGCGCTGGAGAAGCTGTCGGCGGGTCTCGGCAAGCACCGTTTCGCCGACCCGGATTTCGCGGCGCGGGATGCTTGGTTCAAGACGACGGACGGCCTGATGGCAAAGCCGAGCAGCAACCAGCTGCCGTCCGATGCGCAGGTCGTTGGCGCAGTGAACCGCAGTGCCACCGAAAAGACCCTCGTGACGGGCGCGGCGGGGTCGATGCCGGGCGTCCTGCACGTCCTCTGGCGCGGGTCCGAGGGCGGCTATCACATGGAATACGGCTTCTCCTGCATGGGGTACGAGATCGCGGGGGCGCTGGGGATCAAGATGGCGAGCCCCGACCGCGACGTGATCTGCATGGTGGGCGACGGGTCCTACATGATGGCGAACTCCGAACTCGCGACGGCGGTGATGATGGGGGTGCCCTTCACCGTGGTCCTGACCGACAACCGCGGTTTCGGCTGCATCAACCGGCTGCAGAAACACACCGGCGGCGCGCCGTTCAACAACCTTCTGGACGACAGCTATCACGTGAACGCCAGCAACATCGACTTCGTCGCCCATGCCGGGTCGATGGGGGCGAATGTGGTGAAGGCGGGCGGGATTGCGGAGCTGGAGGCCGCTCTGGCCGCGTCCCGCGGGGCATCGGTGCCCACGGTGATCGTGATCGACAGCGACCCCGGTCCGGGCACCGGCGCAGGCGGGTCCTGGTGGGAAGTGGGCGTGCCTGAGGTTTCGACCCGCAAGGAAGTCGACGCCGCGCGCAAGGAATTCGAGGCGGGCGCCAAGGCCCAATGGCTTGTGAACTGAGGACAAGATGAGGATCAAGATCGGGATTTCCCCCATCTCCTGGCAGAACGACGACCTGCCGGACCTGACCGCCGCCTACACGATGGAGCAAGCGTTAAGCGAGGCGCGGGAGATCGGGTACACCGGCGTCGAGCGCGGACGGCGGATGCCGTCGGACACTGAAGGCCTGCGGTCCTACCTGAACGCGAACGGACTTTTCCTTTGCGGCGGCTGGTGTTCCGGCAATCTGCTTGTCAATGACGTGAAGAAGGAAATCGAGGCGGTGCGCCAGCAGGTCGAGCAGTTCGCGGCGCTGCAGGCCCCCTGCATCGTCTATGCGGAATGTTCGAACACCGTGCAGGGCAACATCGCCGTGCCGGTGAACAACCGCCCGAAGTTCCAAGCTGCGGATGTACGGGCGTACGGCGCGAAGCTGTCGGAGCTGGCGAAGTGGATGGCGGACCAGGGCGTGACGCTGGCCTACCATCACCACATGGGGTCGTTCATCGAAAGCGAAGACGACGTGAATGCGCTGATGGAAGGCTCGACCCCGGATGTGAAGCTGTTGTTCGACACCGGGCACCTCCTCTTCGGCGGCGCGGATGTGATGCGGGTCCTGAACACATGGGCTGACCGGGTCCACCACGTCCACTTCAAGGACATCCGGCCCGAGGTCGTGGCGGACGTGCGAAAGAACAACCGCAGCTTCCTGGATGCCGTGATCGCCGGGGCCTTCACAGTGCCGGGCGACGGCTGCATCGACTTCCAGGCGGTGGCCGACAAGCTGCGCGCCATGAACTACGACGGCTGGATCGTGGTCGAGGCCGAGCAGGACCCGGCCAAAGCCCCGCCCTATGAGTATTCGAAGCTGGGATACGACCACATCCTGAAAGTCTGCGCCAAGGCGGGGCTGACCATCGACAACTCGCGTCCCTGAGGGAAAGCCATGCCCGACCTCCTCCGTCACCCGAACGGCACCCGCGGCAAGGTGCATGAGATCACCCCTGAAAGCGCTGGCTGGGGCTATGTCGGCTTTACTCTGTACCGGCTGGAACCCGGAGATGTGGCCGAAGAGCTGACGGGCGAGACCGAGGTGATCCTTGTCCTGGTCGAGGGCAAGGCGCGCGTCCAGGCGGCGGGACAGGACTGGGGCGAGATGGGCGAGCGGATGGATGTCTTCGAGAAGACCCCGCCGCATTGCCTCTATGTCCCGAACCGCAGCCAGTGGAAGGCAGTTGCGACCACGGCCTGTACCATCGGCGTCTGCACCTCGCCGGGCAAGGGGAACTATCCGGCCCAGCGACTGGGGCCGGGCGGAATCGAGCTGACGCCGCGCGGCAAGGGCACCAACACGCGCTATGTGAACAACATCGCGAT
>JBJTSJ010000361.1:0-4422 GCA_046076605.1 Tabrizicola sp. | reverse complement strand
CTTGCTTAAGAATTTTAGTTACAGCCAGGCGCTGCGGCCCGTCCCGACTGCGAGCGAGACATTGGCATAACCGTCGCGGGCCAGAAGCGCATCCAGCCCGGTCGCGACCTGCGGCACCAGCGACAGGCCCTCGTAGACCATCGCGGTGTAAAGCTGCACGGCCGTCGCGCCTGCGCGGATCTTTTCATAGGCCTGCTCGGCGGATCCAACGCCGCCGACGCCGATCAGGGGCAGAAGGCCATGTGTCAGTTGCGACAGGCGGGCCAGTACCCGTGTGGACTTTTCGAACAACGGCGCGCCGGAAAGCCCCCCGGTTTCGCCACGGTTTGCAGATTTCAAACCTTCGCGCGACAGTGTGGTGTTGGTGGCGATGATCCCGGCGACCTTGGCGGCGAGGGCCACGTCGACGATATCCTCTAGCTCTCCCCCCGACAGGTCCGGGGCGATCTTCAGGAAGACGGGGATCGGGCGGGCGAGCTTCAGCCGCGCCTCCATCACATGGCCGAGGAGCGCGGCCAGAAGTGTGCGGCCCTGCAGGTTGCGCAGGCCCTCGGTGTTGGGGGAGCTGACGTTGACGGTGGCAAAGTCGACATGCGGGCCGCAGTGCAGAAGGACCTTGGCGAAATCGCCGGCGCGGTTGTCGGACGTCTTGTTCGCGCCAAGGTTCAGGCCCACGGGCACGGGGCCGTGGCTGCGGGCGGCAAGGCGGGAGCCGATGGCCTGCATGCCCTTGTTGTTGAAGCCGAAGCGGTTGATCGCCGCGCGGTCCTCGGTCAGTCGGAAGAGGCGGGGCTTGTCGTTGCCGAGCTGAGGCAGGGGCGTCGCGGCACCGACCTCGATGAAGCCGAAGCCCGCGCGGGAGAGGGGGGCGATGGCCTCGGCGTTCTTGTCGTAGCCGGCGGCGAGGCCAACCGGGTTCAGGAGCGGCATTCCGGCGAGCGTCAGGTGCAGGCGGGGCAGGTCGACGGGGCCGGGCTGGGGCGCAAGACCAGCGCGCAGGGCCATCAGCGACAGGCCATGTGCGCGTTCGGGGTCAAAGCGGTGCAGGGCGGCGAGGCCCAGACGTTCCAGCCTGGTCACCACAGCCCCTCGGGGAAGATATGGCCGGTGGCGCCAAGGGGGAGGGACTTGTCCCAGACCACCTCATCCAGCCGCAGGGCACGGTAGAGATGCGGGAATAGCTGGCCGCCACGCGACGGCTCCCACTTCAGAGCGGGGCCGAGGCGGTCGGGGTCCAGCGCCACCAGGACGAGGTCGCTTTCGGTGGCGAACCACTTGGCGGCGGTTTCGGCGACCTGGGCGGGGGTCGAGAAATGGATGTAGCCGTCGGCCAGATCGATCGGCGCGCCCAGGGTTTGCCCGGCGGCCTTGAACGCATCCCATTCGGGGCGACGGAAGATCTTGAGGATCAGCATGCTGGCCGAATAGCGAAGGTTAACGCGGCTGGCAATGGTTTGCCCAATGTCGCGCCCCCGTCACCAATGCGGGCCAAGGTCCTTTGACAGTTGCCTCGCGCGGTGCGCAAGCTGGGGCATTCACAACTCAACCAACAGGAGACTTCCGATGAAGGGTATTTCGAGGCTGGCGATCATCGCGGCGCTTTGTGCTGGTCCCGTTGGCGCCGAAACGGTGAAGCTGACGCTGCTGGGTGTGGGGGATGTCTACAATTTCGAGGAAGAGGACGGCCGGGGTGGCTTTGCGCGGCTGAACGCGGTGGCGAAGGCGGAACGCGCGGCGAACCCGAACACGCTCTATCTGTTCAACGGGGACATGCTGTCGCCGTCCTTGGCCTCGGGCTTTGACAAGGGGCAGAACACCATCGACTTCACCAACCTGGTGCCTTTTGACCTGGCGGTGCCGGGGAACCATGAGTTCGACTTCGGGCCGGAGAACTTCATGGAGAAGATGAAGGCGTCGAAATACCCCTGGGCGGCGATCAACATCACCAATGGCGACGGGTCGGCGATCGAGGGCCTGGGCGGGGTGATGGTGAAGGAGGTGGGCGGGTTGAAGGTGGCGCTGATCCCGGTGGCGCAGGATACCTCGCCCGAGGTGAGTTCCACGGGCAGCCTGAAGTTCCTGCCGACGGTGGAAACGGGCGTCGCCGCAGCCGAGAAGGCGCGGGAAGAGGGCGCGGACCTGGTTGTGGGCGTGGTGCAGACCAACATGGAGAACGACCGCGCGCTGATGGCGAGCGGGGCGTTCGATGTGATCCTGTCGGGAGATGACCACACCTACGCCACGGCCTATGACGGGCGGACGGCCTATGTGGAAACCTCGGTCGACGGGCAGTTCCTGACGCCGGTGGACCTGGCGGTGGAAGTGACCGAAAAGGACGGCAAGCGCGAGATCGCTTGGGTGCCGAACTTCCGCTTCATCGACACGGCGGCGGTGACGCCGGACCCGGAAGCGGTGGCGATGGCCGATGCCTTGCGGGCGACGATGGACCAGACCTTGGGTGTCGAGATCGGGACGGTGGAGGCCCCCTTGGACAGCCGCCGGAACGTGGTGCGGGGCGAGGAGGCGACGATGGGCAACCTGATCGCGGATGCGATGCGGGATGCCACCGGGGCGGATATCGCGATCATGAACGGGGGCGGTATTCGCGGGGACACGACCTATGAGGCGGGCCGGAAGCTCACGCGTCGGGATATCCTGACCGAGCTTCCCTTCGGCAACGTGACAGTGGTGACGGAGCTGCCGGGGTCGCAGGTGCTGCTGGCCTTGGAGAATGGGGTCAGTCAGGTCGAAAAGGGCGCGGGGCGCTTCCCGCAAGTGTCTGGGCTGACTTATGCTTTCGACGCTTCGGCCCCGGCGGGGTCGCGGGTCAGCGAGGTGATGGTCGGCGGCGCGGCGCTGGAGGCGGACAAACTGTATAAGGTCGCGGTCAACGACTACATCCTGGGCGGCGGCGATGGCTATGCGGCGCTGGGCGGCGGCCGGATCATAACGGAGGGGCCGACGGGGCAGCTCGTCGCCAATGACGTGATGGCCTATGTCGAGAAGCTGGGGACCGTGAACGTCGCTGTCGAGGGCCGGATCAAGAAGCTGGGGCAGTAAGGATCAGGGCCGCACCACGCTGTGAAAGGCGAGGTCGCGGCCCTCGTCGTCCTTGAAGAAGGCCATCCATTCCTCGGCCCCGTCGGGGTGCTTGTGGATCATGTGCGGGGCGCCGGTCATGCTGGCGCCCTTTTCCGTCAGGGCGGCATGGGCGGCGGTGATGTTGGGGGTGGAGAGGTAGAGGATGTCGGCTTCTTCTCGCGCGCCGGTTTCGCGGAGCATCAGCCGGGTGCCACCCAGGTCGAAGAAGGCGAGGCCGGGGAAGGCGTAAAGCTCGGGGAGGCCGAGCGTGTCGCGCCAGAAGCGGCGGGCGCGGTCCAGGTTTTCGACGCGGCGGGCGATCTGGGAGAGCATCGGTTTCACTCCTGCGGTGCGGCCCCGGCTTGGTCTTCGCGGGTGGATCGCCTATCTTTGCCCGATGTGCGGCCGTTTCACCATCACCCATCCGAACGAGGCGCTGGCGGCGTTGTTTGATGCGGTGCCGGGGAATGACCTGCCGGTGGGGCCGAACTTCAACGTCTGCCCGACCAATCCGGTGGTGGTCGTCACGTCCGAGGGCGGGCAGCGGCGCCTCAGGGCCATGCGATGGGGGTTCATCCCGACCTGGTACAAGGCGCCGAACGACGGACCGCTGATCATCAATGCGCGGTCGGATACGGTGGCGACGAAGCCAGCCTTCCAGGCCGCGATCCGGGAACGGCGCTGCATCGTCCCGGCGTCGGGCTTCTACGAATGGAGCGAGGGCGAGAACAAGGCGAGGTTGCCGTGGTGTTTCACCCGGTCCGATGGGCTGCCGATGGCTTTGGCCGGGGTCTGGCAGCGCTGGGGGGACATGGACACGGTGGCGATCGTGTCGACCGAGGCGGGGCCGGGGATGGGCCAGATCCACCACCGTGAGCCGGTGATCCTGGAGCGCGAGGACTGGCCCCTGTGGCTGGGCGAAGCCGGGCATGGGGCGGCGGTGTTGATGAAGGCCACCGCCGAGGGGGTGATGGCCAGGCCTTATCGCGTGGGTGTGGCGGTAAATTCCAACCGCGCCTCTGGGGCGCAGCTGATCGAGCCGGTTGCGGCCTGAGACCGCCGTCAGTCGGGGATGACGGCGGTGGCGTCGATCTCCACCAGCCATTCGGGGCGGGCAAGCGCCACGACCGTCAGGCCGGTGCAGACCGGGTGCACGCCCTTGATGTATTCGCCCATCACCCGGTACACGGGCTCGCGGTGGCGGACGTCGGTCAGGTAGACGACCAGCTTGACGAGGTGCTCCATCTTGCCGCCGGCTTCCTCGATCAGCTGCTTGATGTTCTGCATGACCTTGTGCGCCTGTTCCGCCGCGTCGGTGGTCATCAGGCTTGCCGAGGTATC
>JBJTSJ010000360.1:0-9939 GCA_046076605.1 Tabrizicola sp. | reverse complement strand
TAGTCCTGCGTCGGCCGATGGATGATCTGCCCGGTCTCGCCCAGTTCCACCATCCGGCCATGCCGCAGCACCATGATCTCGTCCGCGACCTGGGCCACGACGGCCAGGTCGTGGGTGATGTAGAGGGCCGCGACCTGGGTATCCCGTATCGCCTCCTTGATCGCCGCAAGCACGTCGATCTGCGTGGTCACATCCAGGGCCGTCGTCGGCTCGTCGAAGATCACCAGGTCCGGCTTCGGACATAGCGCCATCGCCGTCATGCAGCGCTGCAACTGCCCGCCCGAAACCTGATGCGGATAGCGGCTGCCAATCGTCTCCGGGTTCGGCAAGCCGAGCTTCCGGAACAAGGCCACTGCGCGCTTCTCCGCCTCGGCTTTCGAACACAGCCCACGCGAAAGACAGTTCTCGATCACCTGCTCCATGATCTGCCGTGCCGGGTTGAAACTCGCCGCAGCCGATTGCGAGACATAGGTCACCTCGCGCCCCAGCAAGTTGCGCAGGGCCTTGGCATCGGCCAGCCGGATTTCCCGCCCGTTCAGGTGGATCGTCCCCCCGGTCAGCCGCACCCCACCGCGCCCATAGGCCATCGCCGACAGCCCGATGGTCGATTTCCCCGCGCCGGACTCCCCGATCAGCCCCAGCACGCGCCCGCGCTGAAGGGTCAGGTCCACGCCATGCACCAGCGTCACGTTTTTCGGCGGCTCGCCCGGAGGATAGGACGTCGCCTCGATCACAAGGCCCTTGATCGACAGAAGCGTATCAGCCACTGCGGCCCCCTTTCAGGCTGGAGGTCCGGGTCAGGATCCAGTCCGCGACCAGGTTCACCGAAATCGCCAGCGCCGCAATCGCCGCCGCAGGCAGCAGGGCCGCGGACTTGCCGTAAATCAGCCCGTCCTTGTTCTCCTTCACCATCCCGCCCCAGTCGGCCAGGGGCGGTTGTACGCCAAGACCCAGGAACGACAGGGTCGAGATGAAAAGCACGGCAAAGATGAACCGCAGCCCGAACTCGGCCACCAGCGGCGACAGGGCGTTCGGCAGGATTTCCCGGAAGATGACCCAGGTGCCTTTCTCGCCGCGCAGCTTGGCCGCCTCGACATAGTCCATCACCGCGATGTCCACCGCGACGGCGCGCGACAGGCGGAAGACGCGGGTTGAATCGAGGATGCCCATCACCAGGATCAGCACCGTCAGGTTCAGGGGCAGCACCGACAGCATCACCAGCGCCACGATCAGCGAGGGCACCGCCATCACCATGTCGACGATCCGCGACAGGACCTGGTCGATCCAGCCGCCCTTCACCGCTGCCAGGAACCCCAGGAAGGCCCCCAACGAAAAGGCCAGGACCGAGGACGCAAGCGCTACGAAAATGGTGATCTGTGCGCCGTAGATCAGGCGCGAAAGGATGTCGCGCCCGATGGTATCGGTTCCCAGCCAGAATTGCGCGGACGGGCCCTCCCACTGACCGCCCGACACGTCAGAGATATCATAGGGCGCGATCCACTGCGCGAAGATCGCGACGAACACGAAGGTCCCGGTCAGGATCAGGCCGATGAGGGCGGACAGAGGGATCCTCATTTCGGGTGCCTCAGACGCGGATTGGCCAGGATGCCGATGATGTCCGCCAGCATGTTCAGGAAGATGTAGACGGCGGCGAAGATCAGGCCCACGGCCTGCACCACCGGCAGATCACGCTTGGTCACGTGGTCGACAAGGTACTGCCCAAGGGCGTTGTAGCCGAAGACAACTTCCACCACGACGACGCCCACCACCAGGTAGGCGAGGTTCAGCATGACCACCGACACGACCGGAGCAATCGCATTCGGAAACGCGTGCTTCCAGATGACCGTCATCGGTGACAGGCCCTTCAGCTCCGCCGTCTCGATATAGGCCGACTGCATCACGTTCAGGATTGCCGCGCGGGTCATCCGCATCATGTGCGCCAGAACGACCAGCACAAGGACGATCACTGGCAAAGCCACGGCATTTAGCCTTTCCCAGAACCCCATGCCGGGGAAGACCATGGCCACGGGCTGGAAGATCGGGATCAGCTGGGTCAGCAAGAAAATCACGAAATAGGCCGCAACGAACTCGGGCAGGCTGATTGTGGTGAGCGTCACGCCCGAGATCAGCTTGTCCGGCCAGCGCCCGGCATAACGCGCGGCGATCAGGCCCAGAAGGATCGCCAGCGGCACCGCGATGACGGCGGCACAGCCCGCAAGGAACAGGGTGTTGCCCAACCGCTGCCCAATCGACGTGGCGATGTCCGCGCCATTCGTCAGCGCCGTACCCAGATCGCCAGTCAGGACGCCCCCCAGCCAGTTGAAATACCGGGTCAAGGGCGGCTCATTCAGCCCCATCTTCTCGCGCAGGTTGGCCAGCGCTTCGGGCGTTGCCTGTTGTCCGAGGATCGCCTGTGCCGTGTCACCCGGCAGGGCCTCGACGCCCAGGAAGATGACGGCCGAGACGGCAAGCAACAGAAGAAGGCCCAGCGCAATGCGCTGGACCAGAAGTTTCAGGATCGGGTGCAAGAACCGGCTTCTTCTCAGGCCTCAAGCCAGCACTTGGTCAAGGACCGGCCATCCATCAGCGTGCCGTAGGGGTTCGGTTCCCAGCCGCCGACTTCGGCCCGACGGCCTTCGACCCAGTCGTTGAACATCGGGCAGATCAGGCCGCCTTCATCGCGCAGGATATTTGCCATTTCCGTGTACATGCCCTTGCGCTTGGCCTGGTCCAGCTCGCCTTTCGCCGCCACCAGAAGCTCGTCGAACTTGGCGTTGACGAATTTGGTGTCGTTCCATTCCGCGGTCGACAGATAGGCGGTGGAATACATCTGGTCCTGGACCGGACGGCCACCCCAGTAGCTTGCGCAGAAGGGCTGCACGTTCCAGACGTTCGCCCAGTAGCCGTCATCGGGTTCCAACTGCACCTGCAGCGGAATGCCCGCCGCGTTGGCCGAGGCGGCAAAGAGGTTTGCCGCATCCACCGCGCCCGGGAAGGCCCCCGGAGCGGTGCGCAGTACGATCGGCGATCCGTCGTGGCCCGATTTCTTGTAGGCCTCGGCGGCTGCCGCGGCGTCATACTCCCGTTGCGGGATCGTATCGTCGAACAGCGGGTAAGCCGCATTGATTGGGAAGTCGTTGCCCCTGCTGCCGTAGCCGCCCAGGATCTTGTCCACCATCTCTTGCCGGTTGATCGCCAGTTTCAGCGCCATCCGCAGGTCGTTGTTGTCGAAGGGTGCCGTGTTGCAATGCATAATGAACACATAGTGGCCCGGACCCGCCGCGCGCTCGATCACCACTTCCGGGGTGCCCTTCAAAAGCTCGACAATCTTCGGGTCGATCCGGTTCATCAGATGGATCTGACCCGACTGAATCGCCGCGGTCCGGGCGGTGTTGTCGTTGATCGTCAGCACTTCGACGCTGTCGGCATGCCCGCGCGAGCTGTCCCAGTAATTCGCGTGACGCTCATAGACCGTGCGCACGCCGGGCTCGTTCGAGACGACCTTGTAGGCGTTGGTCCCGATACCCGCCGCCGGATTGTCGACACCGCCACCGGGCTGGATCACCAGGTGATAATCGGCCATGAGGTACGGCAAGTCGGCGTTCGCGGCTTCCAGGACCAGGGTGACCATGTCCCCTTCGGCCTTCATCTCCTTGATGCCCTTGACGATGCCTTGCGCGCCCGACTGGGCCGCATCGTCCGTATGGCGCTTCAGCGTTGCCACGACATCCTCGGCCGTGACCGTGCCGCCGCTGTGATACTCGACGCCTGCGCGGACCTTGAACTTCCACTCGGTCGCGTCGGCATTCGACGAGATCTCTTCGGCAATACGAGGCTCGATGACACCATCGGCGCCCACATCGCAGAGCATCTCGCCCCAGGTCTTGTTGATCGTGAACGGCACGTCGGATGCGGCCAGCGCCGGATCAAGGCTGTTCGTCGATTCCCCGCCCTGTACGCCGGCCCGCAGCACGCCGCCCTTTTTCGGTTCGGCCTTTGCGGCCTTCGTGAACAGCGCCGAGGCCAGCCCCGCCGACACCCCCAGCGCCGTCGTCCGGCCCACGAATTCGCGCCGGGTCATCCGCCCGGTCTTGGCTTGCGCCACCATCCAGTCAAGCTGGTTATGCTTGTCGTTCATCTCGGTCTCCCTGTTGGCCCCATTTCGGGGATTCTTTTGTTGATTACGTAATCAATAAACCGCGAACTGGCCCATGCGACAAACGTTTTCTCGCGGGGATCAGACAAACTTTCGTTCCACCGCCTCGTCCCAGTTGCGCTCGAAGACCAGCCGCTCGCCTTCAAAGGCGGCCAGCCGCGCCACCATCCGCAAATGCGTGGCGGTTGCCGTCATCTCGGCGCGCGCCTCGGTGCGGACCGACCAGCCCCCGCGCGACAGGCGCTGCTCCCAGACATGCTCTGCCCGGGCCGACAGAGGATCGTCCGGGTGAATCTCCCACCGCTCCGTCAGGCTTTCGCCGCTGACGAGGCCATGGTCCAGGCTCTCGCGGTCGCCGCCATCCTCGACCACCACCAGCGCCTGTCGCCCGCTGATGAGGTCGCGCTCCACGTACCGGCGGCTCTCGCCCTCGCGGACCACTCGGTGCTTCCAAGGCGCAGCATGTTCGGCTGGCGGCGGGTCCCATTCCCCGGCATCGGCCCCGATCTGCACTGGCAGGGTCAGGCTGCCCCCCGTTATCGTCAGCCTAGCCGCCTCGGGCGACGGCCAGAGGAACGGCCAATAGGTCGTCGACAAGGCCAGCCGCAGCCGATGCCCCGCCGCCAGCCGATATCCCATCTGGTCCAGCGCAAAGGCCACCTCAACCTCCGCCCCCGGCACCATGGGCGCGGGATTCTCCCGGCTCTCGCGGTGGCACAGGTTCAGCATCCCATGCGCAATCCGGACCGAGGACCCGTCCGGCGCGACGTCGCACAGCCGCGCCACCACGAAGGCCAGGGGCTTGTCGGACGCCACCCGCAACCGCAATTCAGCCGCACCCAGAAGCTGCAGGTCATCCGCCAGCACCTCGCCGTCAAAGCACAGGGACAGCGCATCGTCCGCCGCCTGGTCGCCCGGCATTTCGGCATTCAGGCCCATCGGGAAATACTCGCCCGCCTCCAGCCCCAAGGTTTGCGGCGTGCAGACAGCCAAGGCAAACTCCGCCTCCGGCTTTCCCTTTCGCAGATATCCCACGGGGGTGTGGGGGTGTGAAACCCCCACGCCGCCGCTGGCCAGATGCAGCACCGCCTGCGCGACGCGGGGCGAGGGCCACACGCCCTCGGCCACCCAATGCCCCGCCCGGTGCAGCGGGCTCGCGTTCGGGGGCTCGGAATGCAGGATATAGGCGCGATAGGCCGGGTCGGCCTCGGCCCCGTTGGGGATGTTTTTCAGCCAGCGGTCCCACCAGCGCAAGGCGATCTGCAGAAAGCCGATCCGTGGCCCCGGCACGGCAGTATGCGGGTACTGATGGACCCAGGGCCCCACGATCCCCTGCACTGGCCCCGGCGCATGTTCGACCATCGCCGCAACGGTGTTCATGTAATTGTCCGCCCAACCGCCCCAGACCAGCGCCGGAACCGTGTTCCGCCCCCAGTCTTCGCCAACCGAGCCGTGCTTCCAGTATCCGTCCCGCGCCTGATGCGCTGCCCAGCGAGGGGCCAGCCAGGGTTGCGCCTCCAGCCGCTGCAGCCAATCCTCGCGCCAGTCGTTGCGCAACAGCGGGTCGGCGGGGCGTGAGGAATAGGCCAGCATCACCGCGCCCCAGCCGAAGTTCTCGCCCAGAAGGCAACCACCCTTGAAATGGATGTCATCGGCAAACCGGTCGGTGGTCGAACAGACCGAGATGACCGCCTTCAGCGCCGGTGGCTGGTTGAAGGCCGCCTGCAGGCAGTTGAACCCGCCCCAGCTTTTCCCCATCATCCCGACCGAGCCCGAACACCAGGGCTGACGCGACAGCCAGTCGATCACCGCAGCCGCGTCGTCCATTTCCTCTTGGCTGTATTCGTCGTCCATCAGCCCCTGGCTGTCGCCATTGCCCCGCATGTCGACCCGCACCGCCGCGTAGCCATGGCCGGCGAACCAGGGATGCATCATCTCGTCCCGGGGCAGGGTCCCGTCCCGCTTGCGGTAGGGGATGTATTCCAGAACTGCCGGAACGGGCTTCGCCCCTGCATCTGCCGGCATCCAGACCCGCGCCGAAAGCCGTGTGCCATCGGGCATTGGGATGCCCATGTCAGGGGTCTCGGTGATGGCGTGGGGAAAGTCGCTGCGGATCGTCGTCACGAGGGGCGGTCTCCGATTCTTGTCCGGCATCCGACATTATTCATTCGTTGAATTCAAGCAATGAAGGTGCATGCTTGGCCGAGGCGCGCATTTTTCGGAAGGCGCGTCCGCTGCTTTTGCAATCGGCTCAGCGCTGAAGACCTGCAAGGCGCAGACAATAGTAGAAGCTCCCAGCCGCGACGGGTATCGCAAAGATCAGACTGTCACCTCGCAGGCCTACGGCAAGGACGTCCTGCAGACTTGACAGAAAGGCTCGATCCTCGGCATCGCGGGTCAGAACTGTGACGACCGCGACGACACCGATTGTCACAACCGGGGCCAAACTTGCAAAAACCAGCGGATGGTGGGCGATCCGCTGCCTGAAGACCAAAGCTGTCAACAGTCCCAGCAGGAAGAGCGGAAAGCTCAGCACTACCCCAACGGTAAACGTCATCAGCAGACCCGGCAGCATCATGCCAAAGAAGGCCCCCGCACGGGGAAGCAGGGTCTGCGGAAACGGATCTGCGGATATGCCGTCGAGGGCGGTCATTCCCGGCAGGACGACAAGCGCCGACGTAAGCAGCCCTATCGCCCAAGCTTGCAGGGCCAGTCCAACCTCTTCATTCATTCCCCGGTCCCGCTTCCATCCGCGATGTGCCGCGTAGGTGCTGCGTAGGTGCTGCGGCGTTTCAGCCCTGCGCCGACCGCCACAGTCTTGATAAGACTAGCAATCACACCCCCGTTTGCCAATGCGTCATTCAGGACGCCTATTTGGTTCTTGCGCCCCCGGATCGGGATCGGACCGGTCATGTTCACCCCCGCACAGCACCCGCGCGGCAAGACCGGGATGAAATTCCGCCCCCCAGGGTCTACTTTCCCCGCAAAGGAGAGCCCTCATGTGGAACCCGCTTCTCGACCCCTCCATCCCGATCGGCACCCAGGTGGACCAGATCGAGACCGTCATCGTCCCCCGCGCCCGCGACCTCGGCGGGTTCGAGGTCCGCCGGGCGCTGCCCTCCGCCCAGCGGCAGATGGTCGGCCCCTTCATCTTCTTCGACCAGATGGGCCCGGCCGAATTCCTCACCGGCACCGGCATCGACGTCCGCGCTCACCCCCATATCGGCCTCGGGACGGTCACCTACCTGATGAAGGGCCGTCTCCACCACCGCGACAGCCTTGGGACCGATGCCTGGATCGAACCGGGCGCGGTCAACTGGATGCTCGCAGGGCAGGGGATCACCCACTCCGAACGGACCGACGGCGAGGCGCGGAAGGCCCCCCTCTCGATGTTCGGCCTGCAGACCTGGCTCGCGCTTCCGAAGGACCGGGAAGAGGACGCCGCCGGGTTCGTCCACCTCGGCAAGGACCGCCTCCCCGAACTGGAAGGCGAGGGCAAACAGGTCCGTCTCATCCTCGGCCATGCCTGGGGTGAGACGGTCGGCCTCGACATGCCCTCCGAGGTCTTCTACGCCGACGCGCGCCTTGCCCCGGGGGCGTCCATCCCGCTGCCCGATGACCACGAGGACCGCGGGGTCTACATCCTGGATGGTGAGGTCACCTCGGCGGGCCAGACCTTCGAAGCGGGCCGCATGCTCGTCTTCCGCCCCGGCGACCGGGTCTCGGTCAAGGCCGGCCCACAGGGGGCCCGGCTCATGCTCCTCGGCGGGGCCACGATGGACGGTCCCCGCTTCATCTGGTGGAACTTCGTCGCCTCCAGCCGCGAGAAGATCGAGGCCGCGAAAGAGGCCTGGCGGGCCGGGGACTGGCAGCACGGACGGTTCAAGCTCCCCCCCGGCGACGACCACGAGTTCATCCCGGCCCCGGAGAGGTAGGCGGCCCCCGAAAAACCTCCGCTTCCCCATTGACGCCCCCGGGGGAAGCGTCTATCCCGCCCTCCACGCGCGGTGGTAGCTCAGTTGGTTAGAGTACCGGCCTGTCACGCCGGGGGTCGCGGGTTCGAGCCCCGTCCACCGCGCCAGCTTCCCCCCTTCCGTGACTTGTCCTGACTTTCCACGCAGGACGGCGTTCCAGGGCTCAGGGAAATCAATTGGTTCGATGTGGGCGTTAGCCTGTCGTCCACCTTGTTCGGGCGGTTATCTGGCGCCCCGGAGACACCCGTTCGCAGACGGCAGCTCTCTTAATAGGTGTTCGGCGTCGCGCGCCAGGAAGTGCCGGGTCGCGCGTCTGGACGGACCGATAGATGCGCGCGTTTCCCGCTTGACGCCCCCGCACCAACCCCTTATCTGGCCCGGTAGCCGCGCGGTGGTAGCTCAGTTGGTTAGAGTACCGGCCTGTCACGCCGGGGGTCGCGGGTTCGAGCCCCGTCCACCGCGCCAGCTTCTCCCTTAAGGTCATGATTTCCGGCCTCGCCCCGTTTCCAGCGGGCGGGTAAGTGCCTGTGCATGATCCCGAAGGAGTTCCCATGATCCGCCTTGCCCTTGCTGCCCTTGTCCTGACCGCCGCCTCCGCGCGGGCCGAGGACGCTGTTCTGCTGCCCACCGGCTTTGACGGGGTCTATGCGACCCAGGGCCTGGGCTGTGACGATCTTGGCCGCGTCGAGGTCAAGGACGGAGTAATGGTGGGGGCCGAGTTCGCGATCACCGTCACCGACCTGATCGAGTTTCCAGGCGAGCCGAACAAGGTGGAAGCCACGCTGCTGAACGAAGGCGGCGGCGGGTCATGGACGGATTCGGCGGTGCTCAGCCTGGCCAAGGACGGATCGCTGCAGTTCGACTACCCCGACGGCAGCCGGGTGCTCTGGTCCCGCTGTGAGTGACCTCGCGAAATGATCGCCCGCTTTTGATTTTTTCCCATGCGCGGCACACCCGCTTTGCGACCGCTGGACGGTCCTTATGCGGTTCACATCCTTGATTTGGAAGGCCCTTGCACCTCGGCAAAACCCAGCCGATGCCGCAATGCAGCACGGCGCCTCTCGCCGCGGAACCTTGTGGTGAGACCGGCTTTGCAGACCCCTTGGCCGGGGGTAACGTTCGCCCCATCTCGGCCAGAGCCCGCCGGATGGGCAACCATCGACGCGACAGGCCCGGCGCGCCGGGACGCTGAACGGAACGGAGGTCGGAAACCCCGTTCCCGAAACAGGAGACGAAAATGCGGATCAACACTCTTGCTCTTGCCCTGATCGCTTCGATCGGTCTGGGGGGCGCGGTCCTTGCGGCCTCGACAGATACCACGGGGGTGATCAAGTCGATCGACGCCAAGACGATGATGGTGGTGCTGGAGGACGGCACGATCTACCACCTGCCGGCGGGCTTTGACGTGAAACCGTTCAAGGCGGGCGAGAAGGTGGTGGTGAACTGGGAGATGAAGGGTTCGCTGAAGGAAGCCTCGGCGCTGAAGGCGGGCTGAGGCACGGGAGCGGGGGTCTTCGGGCCCCCGTTTTCCTATGGGGGACAAAATCCTTCGAAGACTTTTGGCCCGGGGCCCGGCGTGGCGCTACAAGGTCATGCGATAGCGGATGTGGCCGTCGTTGTCGCAGAACTGGTCGTAGAGGCGCCGGGCCGTCGCATTCTCGATCTCGGTCAGCCAGTACAGCCGCCGCCAACCGTTCCGGCGCCCGACGGCCACCAGGTCCTCGATCAGCGCGCGGCCCAGGCCCTGGCCCCGCGCCTCGGGGGCGACGTAGAGGTCCTCCAGATAGCCGTCGTCGCCCATCACCCAGG
>JBJTSJ010000359.1:0-2818 GCA_046076605.1 Tabrizicola sp. | reverse complement strand
CCCAGCTTTTCCGCCATGTGCTTGGCCGTCCCTTGCAGCACCTGCATCAGCCCCCGCGCATCCGCCGACGACCGGGCGGCCGGATCGAACTCGCTTTCCCGCCGGGTGATCGACAGGGCCAGAGCCCGGCTGACCTTCAGCCCGTCGGGCACGAAATCCGGCACCGGGTAATACGCATGCGGCAGGATAAGCCCACGCTCGGCAGCGGCCTTGGCAACCAGCAGCGCCAGATGCGGCTGGCCCCAATCCAGCGCCATGTCGGCCATTTGCGCCAGCCCTGTCTCGTCCTGGCTTTCGCCCAGATGTAGCAGGAACCGCTTGGCCAAGGTCAGGTCCCCGGCTTTCAGCAGCAGTTCCACCGCGGCCAGGACAGATGACTGCGTGAACCGCGCCTCGCGCCAGTTTGGCGCACCGGGGCGCTGCAGAAGGCTCGCGTCCAGCGTCAGCCCCAGCCGTTCCGCCGCCAGCAGCCCGTAGAAGGCCGTCTGGTGCCGGGCCGCCGCCTTGTAGCTGGCGGTCCCGTCCTTGCCTGCCGCCTCTTGCGCGCGACCGATCCAGTAATGCGCCCGCGCCAGGCTGATCGGGGTCGAAACCCCTGCAAGAAGATGCTGGAAATGCTTCTCCGCCGTCACCGGGTCGTTCAGGCGGCGCAGGGCGATGAAGCCCGCCAGGAACTCCAGGTCGGCATAGGCCGAGGCACCGCTGTCCGTCGGCAGGAAATGGTTCGCGGCCACGCGATAGGCATTCTTGGGCTGGTCGTTCCGCATCAGATAACGCGCCAGAACCGCCCGCCGTTCGGCCCAGGCTTCGGGGCGACCCAGTGCTTCGGCCGAGGTGGACCGCTCCAGGATCAGCTCCAGCGCCTCGTCGTACAGGTCCTTCTTCATCCGCCAGATGAAGCGGTCATAGGCCAGCCCCGCATCCCCGGCCCGCGCCTTCGGCACCGCCTCGATCAGCCCGGTGACACCCTTGCTTTCGGCCTGCAGCGCAATCCGGGCGCGGGCCAGGGCCTTCAGGTCCGCGGGCACGCGCGAAAGCATGCGTTCGGCTTCCTTCGTGCGGCCGTCCCACAACAGCGTGTCCAGCCGCAACTCGTGCACGAACCCGACCGCCTCGGGCGCAAGGTCGATCATCGCCTGTTCGTCTTCGGCGGCAAAGGGCAGGGTGGACCAGGCCCGCATAGCCTCGGTCTCGGCATCCGCCGCACGGCCCGCCGCCAAAAGCGCGCGGACGTAGGCGATGGCGCCCTTGCCGGTCTCGGGCAGGCCCGCCTCGAACCAGGCGATCACCCGCGCCGGGTCGTCGGACCGCGCCACGGCTTCCTCGCCCTTCTCGCGCATGAGGGGCAGGCCCGGCCAGTCCGGGCGCCGCGCGAGGAAGTCCTCATACTCCCCCAGCCGCCCTTCACCCGCCCGCAGGCGCTGCCATTCGATGACATCGCGCCCGACGCCCGAGGGCGCCACGGCCAGCGCCCCCGCCCAATCCTCTTTCGCAGCCAGCTCCAGCGCCGTCCGCATCGCCTGTGTCGTATCTGCTGCCGCCGGAAGCGTCTGGAGGCCCAAGGCCAGGACCAGCGCCCGGATCATGTTTGTTCTGCTCATGCCCCCGAATCTGCCTGACCGCCCGCCCGCGGACAACCCACACTTGCGTTAGTGCGCAAGACTTGGCAGCGGCCCGGTCTGCCGCTATGAGAAGCGCGCTGAAGTCCGGGCAATTCCGCCCATCACAAGGAGAAGCGTCATGATCAGAGGGTCCCTTCCTGCCCTGGTGACGCCGTTCAAGAACGGCGAGCTGGATCTGGTGACGCTGAAGAAACTTGTGGACTGGCATATTGCCGAAGGTAGCCACGGGATCGTGCCGGTGGGGACCACGGGGGAAAGCCCGACCCTCAGCCATGCCGAACACCAGCGGGTGATCGAGGAAGTCGTGTCAATCGTCGCGGGCCGCGTGCCGGTGATCGCCGGTGCGGGGTCGAACAACACCGTCGAAGGCATCAGCCTGATGTGGCATGCCGCAAAGGTCGGCGCGACCGCCGCGCTGGTCGTCACGCCCTATTACAACAAGCCCACGCAAGCGGGCCTGATCGCGCATTACACGGCGCTCCACGACTGCTGCCAGCTGCCGATCGTGATCTACAACATCCCTGGCAGGTCCGTCATCGACATGACGCCCGAGACGATGGGAACGCTGGCGAAGCTCCCCCGGATCATCGGCGTCAAGGACGCGACCGGCAAGATCGAGCGCGTGTCGATGCAGCGCGCGTCCTGCGGGGCGGATTTCATCCAGCTGTCGGGTGAGGATGCGACGGCGCTGGGCTTCAACGCCCATGGCGGGGTCGGCTGCATCTCTGTCACTGCGAACGTCGCCCCGCGTCTGTGTGCGGAATTCCAGGAGGCGACCCTGCGCGGCGACTACGCCAAGGCGCTGGAATATCAGGACAAGCTGATGCCGCTGCACGAGGCGATCTTCATCGAGCCGGGCCTCGTGGGCGCCAAGTATGGCCTGTCGCTGCTTGGCCTCTGCTCCGAGGAAGTGCGCCTGCCGCTGGTGGGCCTGACCGACGGCACCAAGGCCAGGATCAAGGCCGCGATGAAGCACGCCGGGCTGATCTGAAGGCCCAAATTCCTTCGAAGGAATTTGCAAATCTTTTCGAAAAGATTTGCGCCCCGTTCCAAGCGGCGGGGCGCTTGTCATTTCCGCCCCGCCCGATCAAGGTCCTGCCATGCGCAGCACCAAGACCATCCACGTGATCTCCGCCCATGCCGAAGGCGAGGTTGGCGACGTCATCGTCGGTGGCGTCGCCCCTCCTCCCGAGGCC
>JBJTSJ010000358.1:0-3005 GCA_046076605.1 Tabrizicola sp. | reverse complement strand
ACAGACGAGCGCACCGTCCACGGTAACCGAACAGGCCCCGCAGTCGCCGGTGCCGCAGCCTTCCTTCGTGCCCGTCAGGTCCAGCTGGTTCCGCAGCGCATCCAGAAGCGTTTCGCGCGGGTCGGCGAGGAACTCGACCGGGTCGCCATTGACGGTGGTGGTGACGTGAATCTTGCTCATTTGCTTATCCTTTCGCCCGGTCATAGGCGATCTTCGCTGCCCGACGGGCGAGAACCCCCGCCACGTCGATCCGGAATTCCTTCGTCCCGCGCTTGTCCGAAATCGGCTTCGCCTCACCCTCCGCCGCCTTGGCCAAAGCTGCCAGCGCCGCATCGTCCAAAGTCGTCCCGATGATTGCCTTGGCACAGGCGTCAGACAGCAGAACCGTCGGAGCCACCGCGCCCAAGGCCACCCGAGCCTCCAAGATCTTGTCGCCGTCCAGCCGCAGGCTCACCGCGCAGCCGACCACGGCAATGTCCATCTCGGTCCGTGGGATGAAACGCAGGTAGGCGTCGCCGCCGTTCTTTCCCCGCGGCGGCAGGGTGATCGACGAGATCACCTCACCCTTCGCCAGATTGGTCTTGCCCGGCCCCACCGGCACCTTCTCCACCGGGATATCGCGCGACCCGTTCGGCCCGGTGACCGTCACAACGGCCCCCGCCGCAAACAGCCCCGGCACCGAATCGGCGGCGGGAGAGCCGTTGCACAGGTTCCCCGCCAGCGTCGCCCGGCCCTGCACCTGGGTCGAGCCGACAAGGTTCATCCCCTCGACCACGCCCGGCCAGTCGCGCACCAACTCGGCATGGCCCCCGAGTACGATCCCCGGCACCGCGACGCCGATTCGCCAGCCGCCATCCTTCGTCCGTTCGATCTTGTCGACGCCCGGGATGTGCTTGAGGTCGATCAGATCATCCGGCTGCACCATCCCGGCGCGCATCTGCACCAGGACATCCGTGCCTCCGGCCAGAAACCGCAGGGTTCCCGACGCCCCCGCCGCAATCGCGGCCGCATCGGCAAATGTTGTTGGGGTGTGGTATCGCATTGCGCCTCCCTACCTGTCTTTGGCGTTCTCGTGTCGCCGTTCGCCGCCAACTTTGCTGCACCGGACGCGGCGCCGCAATGGCAGTCTGCGACCCCTTCGGTCGGCCGCCGACCAAATCTGCCGGAATGCATCTAGACCGCCTGATCCGAATATTTGCATTTGCATCTAATCGTGTCCAGCAGCTCGCCAAAAGATGGCGCGGCGTCCTGCTACTCGATGTAGTCGCGGGTGATGATGGTCACCCCCTTCATCCTGCGCGCCGCAAGCCGGATCAGCAATCCTCGCACCGGGGGCACCAGCAGCAAAAGACCCAGTGCGTCGGTAAAGAAGCCGGGCAGGATCAACAGCACTGCCGCCGTCGCGATCAGGCCCTGATGCACAATGGGTGAGAACGGGTCTTCGGCCATCCGGCCCCGGAAGCCTTCCACGAAATCCTGTCGCCCCACGCGGGCGCCGGAGACGGCCCGCGACTTCAGCAGCAGAACACCCAGAACCGCGGCCAGCACGACCCAGGCCAGCGTCAGCCACAGGCCCAGCCACGCCCCCAGCGTGACGAAAAGCGCAATTTCCACAAGCGGAAGCGCTAGAATTCCAAGGACGATCCACATCACCGATCTCCGCCCGTCCGATCTTCTGCCCTTGTGGTAGACTTCGGCGAGGCCCCACCCTACATAGGGTCGAACCGTGCCCATTCCAACGGAACACCAAAGCTTCAGAGGTCAGTAATGAACGGCTCCTTGATCCAGCTCCTGGTCCTTGCCGGGATTGCGATCTTTATCATCCTCAAGCTGCGTTCCGTGCTGGGCACACGTGATGGTTTCGAAAAGCCGCCGATCCCCCTGGAAGACGTGCGCCCCCGCGTACGCCGTGATTTCGAGGTGATCGAGGGCGGGCCCGACCGCGACATCACCGACCATGTTGCCGAAGGATCGGACGCCGCCCGCGCGCTGGCCGAGATGAAGAAGGCCGAGCCCGGCTTTGCCGTCGGCCCCTTCCTGCAGGGCGCGCGAGGGGCTTACGAGATGATCCTGACCGCCTACGAGAAGGGCGAGCTGGACCGCATTCGCCCGTTCCTGTCCGACGATGTCGAGGCCAGCTTTGCCGAGGCCATCACACAGCGCGAGGTCGATGGCCTGACCATCGAAGCCAACTTCCTGGGTATCAAGGAACTGGCGCTGCACGATGCGACCTTCACCCCCGAAAGCCGGTTCGGCGAAATCTCGGTCCGCTTTGTCGCCGACCAGACCTATGTCGTGCGGAACAAGGCCGGCGAAATCGTCGAAGGCACGCCGCGTGAGGTCAAGAAGACCCGCGACATCTGGACCTTCGCCCGCCAGATGGGGTCGGACGACCCGAACTGGCAGCTTGTCGCCACCGGCGACTGACGCGTTGGGATGCGCGGGTCCCTGGTCCTCCTTTCAGTTGCGGCGGCGCTGATGACCGCCTCACCGCCCCGCGCCGAAGTGCTGGACTTTGACGCGCTGGATGGCTGGCTGGATGACGACCACCTTGCCGCGCTGACCACGTTCCTGCAGACCTGCGACCTGATCGACCAGCCGGACTGGAAACCGATCTGCGCGATTGCCGCCGATGTGCCGAAGGACGATGCCTCGGCCCGCAGCTTCTTTGAGCTGTTCTTCATGCCCGTCGTGGTGGGAGAGCCCCCCGCCCTGTTCACCGGCTATTTCGAGCCCGAGCTTGACGGCTCGCCCACCCGGACCGGGCGTTTCAAATACCCGATCTACGCCCGCCCACCCGAGCTGCGCGACGGCGTGGCCTACCACACCCGCGCGGCCATCGAGGGCGGGGCGATTGCCGGAAGGGGCCTGGAGATCGCCTGGCTGGACGATCCGGTCGACGTCTACTTCCTGCAGGTCCAGGGCTCGGGCCGGATCCGGATGACCGACGGCTCGGTCCTGCGCGTGGGCTATGCGGGGAAGAATGGCCACGCCTACCGGTCGGT
>JBJTSJ010000357.1:0-5902 GCA_046076605.1 Tabrizicola sp. | reverse complement strand
GAGGACTCGGTCAACTTCGCTTACCGCCGCATCCCCGTGCTGGAACGGTCAGGCGTCAAGCGCGTGATCCACGGCCCCTTCACCTTCGCTCCCGACGGCAACCCGCTGATCGGCCCGGTTCCGGGCCTGCGCAACTACTGGTCGGCCTGCGCGGTGATGGCGGGCTTCAGCCAGGGCGGTGGAATGGGCCTCGCGCTGGCGCAATGGATGATCCACGGCGAGGTTGAGCGTGATCCGCGCGGGTTCGACGTGGCGCGCTTCGGCAACTGGACCTCGCCCGGCTACACCGTGCCGAAGGTCATCGAGAACTACCAGATGCGGTTCAGCGTGTCCTACCCGAACGAGGAACGCCCCGCTGCACGGCCCTTCCGCACTACGCCGATGTACGAGGTCTTCGATGGCATGAACGCCGTCTGGGGCGCGCAGTACGGGCTGGAGGTGGTGAACTACCACGCCCTGCCGGGTGAGCCGCGCTATGAGGAGCCGACCTTCAAGCGGTCGAACGCCTGGGAGGCGACGCGGCAGGAAGTGCTGGCGGTCCGCGAAGGCGTCGGCATCAACGAGGTGCAGAACTTCGGCAAATATCTGGTCAAGGGCGCGGGAGCGCGGGCCTGGTTGGACCGGATCATGGCGGGCCGTATTCCGCAGCCGGGCCGCCTGTCGCTGACGCCGATGCTGGCCGATAGCGGCAAGATCATCGGCGACTTCACCGTGTCCTGCCTGTCCGAGACCGAGTTCCAGCTGACCGCATCGTACGGCGCGCAAGGCTGGCACCAGCGCTGGTTCGAACAACATGCAGAACCGGGCGTAACTGTCGAGAATATCTCGGATTCCCGGTCAGGCTTCCAGATCGCTGGGCCTAAGGCGCGCGAGCTTCTGTCGCGCGTCACCCGGTCTGACGTCAGCGCCGAGGCGTTCAAGTTCATGGACGTCCGCCGCATGACCGTCGGCATGGCGAACTGTATCGTCCAGCGCGTAAGCTACACAGCGGACCTCGGCTATGAAGTCTTCACCGACCACATGTCGGTCCGCCACCTGTGGGACGTACTGAACGCTGCGGGCAAGGACCTGGGCCTCCGCCCCTTCGGGATGCGGGCGATGATGTCGCTGCGGCTTGACAAGTGGTTCGGGTCGTGGGGCCGCGAGTTCAGCCCGGACTACACGCCTGCCGAGACCGGTCTGGACCGGTTCATCAGCTGGAACAAGCCCGCCGACTGGATCGGCAAGGCCGCCGCGATGAAGGAAAAGGCCGAAGGCCCGAAGCGCAAGCTGGTGCCGATCGTCGTAGACGCGGGCGATGCCGACGTCGTGGCATGGGAGCCGATCTGGCTGGACGGTGCGGTGGTGGGCTGGTGCACCAGCGGAGGCTACAGCCACTGGACGGGCAAGTCGGTCGCGCAAGGGTTCATCCCGGCGGATCGCGTGCAGGACGGGCTGGAGCTGGAGGTCGAGATCCTGGGCGAACGCCGCAAAGCGCGTGTCCACCTTGCGCCCCTGTGGGACGATGGGGGCCGGATGCGGGCGTGAGCTTGACAGGGCGCCCCACTGCGCCCCAAGCATCACACCATGCAGCCGGTCGTGCACATCCTGATCCTCGCCGCCGGGGCCTCGTCCCGGATGCGGGGGCTGGACAAGCTGTTGCAGCCGGTCGAGGGCATCCCGATCCTGCGCCGGGTGGCCGAGGCCGCCTTGCAGACCGGCATGCCGGTGTACGTGGCTGTGCCGCCTGACGGTCAGCATCGGAAAGCGGTGCTGTCCGGGCTGGGGGTTGATCTCATCGAGGTCCCGGATACGGCGCAGGGTATGTCGCGGTCGCTGGTCCGCGGCGCCGCAGCGATTGCGGCCCGAGCAAAGGGTCCGTCGGACGGACTTATGGTGCTGCCAGCTGACATGCCGGGCTTCACCGGTGCGGCCCTGAGCGCCCTGATCGCCCGATTCCAAGCCGAACCGCAACTGATCTGGCGCGGCGGCACCGAGGATGGGCAGGTCGGCCACCCGGCGATCTTCCCGTATGCCCTTTGGTCCGAGCTTGCCGAAGTCATCGGGGACGAGGGCGGTCGGTCCGTGCTGCGCGCCCACCAGAACAGCGTGCGGGTCCTGCCGCTGCCGGGGCAGATGACGGTGCTGGACCTGGATACGCCGGAAGACTGGGCGGCCTACCTGGGCCGCCCGTTGTAATCAACCCGCGATCAGAACCTTCGCCTCATGCGCTTTCAGCGACAGGCGGGCCGAGGGGAAGGCGTCAGTATTCTCGGCCAGTTCCGGGAACAACTGCAGCACTTCGTCCCGCGCGGCCTGATCCAGCGAAGACAAGGTCCGTTCCGCCGGTTGGAAGCTTTCGGTCCAGATCCCGTCGGACTGCACGATTTCATGCCGGTCAAACAGGATGTGGACATAGGTCACCCCATCTTCGGGCAGCGCACGGGTGACCTCGGCCATCCCGACAAGGTGCTTCGCGGGCACCAGAACTTCGGGCTCGCCGAAGTACATTTCGGCCCGGGCGCCTTCGATCAGGACCCGGTGCTGCGGTGACACCAGCATCGACCGGTCGGGACCCGTGCCTGCCAGAGCCCCAGCCGCGATGCGAACGGGTTGCAGTTCCGGACTGGCCCGAAGCTCGGCATAGCTGAGTTCGCGTGAGCCAACCCAACGCAGCGGCTGCAGACCGTTGTCCCGGGTCAAGACCATGTCACCCGGCCCCAAATCCTCGACCGCGACCGGGCCACGCTCCGCCATGATCCGCGTGCCCTTGGTGAAGCAGACAATCACCAGGTTTTCGATTTCGGTGAAGGTCAGCACACCGATTTGAACGCCGGCTGCGTCGAAGAACGTGATGATACCGTCTTCATTGTCCGGTGATGTGTAGACGAGGTCGATCCGCGCCCAACCCATCCCGGTGATGTTCACGGTCAGCGTGTCGTTGTCAGTCGGACCGTCATCGCCCCCGCCATCGACCGATTCACTGCCCAGCACATCGTTGACGACAGCGTTGCCCGCAACCGTTTCGGCGGTGGGCTTGGTGTAGGCTACGTAGATCAGGTCACGGTCATCGCCCGCGAAGATCGAGTCCGTCCCGGCACCGCCGTAGAGAATGTCGTTTCCGGTCCCGCCGGTGAGCGTGTCGTTCCCCGCGTCGCCGAACAGCACATCCCCGTTGTCGCCGCCGAACAGCTGGTCGCTGTCGTTGCCGCCATACAGAAGGTCGAACCCGGCATCGCCATAAAGGGTGTCAGCCTCGGTCCCACCGTAGACCGTGTCGTTTTCGGAACCACCATACAGCAGGTCGTTACCCTGGTCGCCTGCAACCAGGTCATTGCCGGTGCCGCCCTCGACCGTATCCCGGTCGTTGCCCCCGAACAGCGAGTCATCGCCACCAAGACCGGCAATGGTGTCGTTGCCGAGACCACCGTAGATCAGGGTGGTGTAGACGTCCCCCACAACCGTGCTTGACCCACTGGCACCAATCAGCGTGTCGTCGAAGTTCGAACCGATGATCCCGTCGACGCCAACCGCTGAGTCGCCAGTGGCGTGGCCACCAGAGAAGAAGTTGGTGCCAAGGTTCACGTTCACTGCAGCGTTTGATTCGCTGTAGTCCGCGACATCGAGGGCAAACGAGCCGAAAAGACTGTCCGCTCCAACCCCGCCGGTCAGCGTGTCGTCGCCACCACCACCATAGAGGAAGTCGCCACCATCGCCGCCGTAGATACGGTCATTTCCTTCGTCACCGAAGAGGGTGTCAACGCCCGCACCGCCATAAAGACTGTCGTTGCCGTCAGAGGCCTCGATGCGGTCATCACCGAGGTCACCGTAGAGCGTGTCGACACCGAAACCACCGTAGATCTGGTCAGCGTCGTTGCCGCCATAGATCAGGTCGTTGTCAAATCCGCCGAAAAGCGTGTCGTTGCCGGCCCCGCCGTAAAGCAGGTCATTGCCAGTATCGGCAAGGACACTGTCAGCGTCGGCACCACCATACACCGTGTCATCACCGGAACCACCGTAGATGATATCCTCGCCGATACCGGTCTGGATCACGTCGTTCCCAAGGCCCGCAACGACCGTGTCATCGTCCGCGTTGGCTATGGTCTCGGGAATGGTGGTGAAGTGTACATCGGAAACCAGAATGGCCTGGGTCGAACCTACGGTGCCAGCATCGCCATACTGGATGACGATCGAAGCAACCGGACCCTGAATGAAGTACAGGACCGACCCGTCAAGCGCACCGGGAGAGGTGTTGAAGCCATTGGGATCACCTGGCTGGGGTACAGCCGTGACGGTATTCCCCGTCCGCACCAACTGCGACGAGCCTACGGAAATGGTGACCGGTAGCAGGTTGCCAAAGGCATCGTAGGCATTGACTGTGACCGTATCCCGGAAACCGGTCGCAGAATCTGACGTGTCGATGTCCGAGATGCGGAAGTAGACGTTGCTGACCTGATCAGTCACCCCTGATCCGGCGGCAGCCGAGAAATCGATGGTGACTTCCGAGACGCCCGGACCGCCATCGCGGTAAAGCACGCCCGCCGAGCCGGTGTCGAAGCCACGGCCGTCCGGAAAATCAGTCGGTCCGGCATAGATCGGCACCGCGTCTGCGCCCCCAGCTACGGGGCCATCGTCGATATTGAACTGCGAACCGGTGACGTCCTCGGTATAGGTCACCGAAACGTTCACGCGGGCCGCACCACCGGCGCCGGTGACAGTTTGGCTGAAGCCACCTTCAAGTGACGCGCCCGTGCCTCCCTGGGCATCCCAGTCCAAGCGCAGGTTTTCGGCAGGGGCGGGCGTTACGCCGGGCGGGGTGTCCGGCCCGGCAATGATCACGTCATTGCCTGCACCGCCGATGATCGAGTCGTTTCCGAAACCGGCATCGATGGTATCGGCGTCATTGCCGCCGTCGATGATGTTCGCGTCCGCGTTGCCGACAATCGAATCGTTGAAGTTGGATCCGATGATCCCTTCAATCCCGACCAGCGTATCGCCTTGCGCATGGCCCCCGGTCTCGGCGGCGGTATCGTTGATGTTTACCTGAACGGCTGCATTCGAGGCGCTGTAATCGACAAAGTCGACGCCTTGTCCACCGACCAGCGAGTCGTTGTCGAGGCCGCCGACGAGCGTGTCCCGGCCCGATCCGCCGAACAGCGAGTCAGACCCGGAGCCGCCGTCCAGAAAGTCATTGTCGATCCCTCCATAAAGCCGGTCCGCATCGGCGCCGCCGTACAGGCTGTCGTTGCCCGCAGCGCCGATCAGCGAGTCGATCCCTGCATCGCCGTACAGAGCATCGGAACCGGCAGTGCCATCCAGCGTGTCGGCTTCGGTGCCGCCATAAAGGGTGTCGTTGCCATCGCCCCCGATCAGCGAGTCGGCGCCCGCATCACCGTAGAGCGTATCGGCATCGGCACCGCCATCCAGTACGTCGCCATCCGCACCGCCATAAAGCAGGTCGTTGCCCGCGGCACCACGCAGCGAGTCGATCCCCGCATCGCCGTACAGGGAATCGTTCCCCGCACCGCCGTCGAGTGTGTCGGCTTCGGTGCCGCCATAAAGCGTGTCGTTGCCATCATCACCTAAAAGCGAGTCTGTCCCCGCATCACCGTACAGCACGTCGCCATCGGCACCGCCTGCAAGGACGTCCCCATCGGCGCCGCCGTAGAGCAGATCAACGCCCGCCCCGCCAAGCAGCGAGTCGGTCCCGGCATCACCCAGAATGGTGTCGTTCTCGGCACCGCCATCGGCCGTGTCGGCCCCTGCGCCCAACTGGATACGGTTTGATGATGTGACCGCCCCCCGACGGCATCGATGTGCCAGGGTGGGTCTGCGAGGATCCACAGAGGAGGACGGTCATGTCGGAGATTATCACGGTCGGGCTCGACCTGGCGAAGAATGTGTTTCAGGCGCATGGCGCCGA
>JBJTSJ010000356.1:0-3004 GCA_046076605.1 Tabrizicola sp. | reverse complement strand
CCGACCCCCATCGCGAACCCGGGGGCCGAGGCGATCAAGGCGGCGGTGAATCCTGACAGCACGGACTATCTGTTTTTCGTGGCGGATGGCTCGGGCGAGCATGCTTTTGCCGAGACTCTGGACGAGCACAACAAAAACGTCGCAGCCTGGCGCAAGATCGAAGCGGCGCAGGGGGCGGGCGAAGAGGGCGGCGTCCAAAGCGAGTGATGGTTAACCTGGCGTGAAGCCTGCGGTCGCGCAACCCGTTGATCCTGAATGGGAATTTCCTTGACTTTCCGCGCGGTCTGATGTAGACCTTGTGGCATGCTAGAAGAAGTGTCGAAGCGGCCCGGGGGCGTCCCCGTTGGCCGCTTTTTCATTTCCTTCGTGCGCGGGCAGCATGAGGGGGTGCGGGACTGGATGACAGTGAGGTTCACGGGGGACGTGACCGGACCGGAGGATGTCCTGGGGGTCACGGAGCGGCTTTACGAAGATGCGGTCATCGAGCTTGAGCGGACGATGAAGGCGCTGAAAGCCGGGGAATTCAACGAGGTGAAGTCGGCACAAGATGCGATCCGCGCCCTACGGGCGACGGCGCTGGCGGTGCTGCAGGAAAGGGGCAAAGTTGACCAACTCCGCAAGCAGATTGCCGGCCACGTCGGAGCCGGGGGGGCACTCGACCTTGAAAGTGCCCGAGCTGAAATCGGGCGCCGCCTGGCTTGCCTCCGCCACGCCGGAGGAAGTTGACGAGTTCCTTTCGGGCCTGAGCCAGAATGCGTTGCTGGCGCTCCCTTGGGTGTTCGAGTTCTGGGCGCTGCCGCATCAGCTGCCGCCACGGGGGGCCTGGAAGACCTGGGTCATCATGGGCGGGCGCGGGGCGGGCAAGACGCGGGCCGGGTCGGAATGGGTGCGGATGCAAGTAGAGGGTGCCGGTCCCCTGGACCCCGGCAAATGCAAGCGCGTGGCGCTGGTGGGTGAGACCGTGGACCAGGTGCGCGACGTGATGGTCCTGGGGGAGAGCGGGATCATCGCCTGCTCTCCGCCCGACCGGAAGCCGGAGTGGTTTGCGTCCAAGAACCAGCTGGTTTGGGCGAACGGGGCCATCGCGCAGGTGTTTTCGGCGCATGAGCCCGAGGCGATGCGGGGACCGCAGTTCGATGCGGCCTGGGCGGATGAGTTGGGCAAGTGGAAGAAGGGGTCGGAGGCCTGGGACCAGCTGCAGTTCGCGCTGCGGCTGGGCAAGAACCCGCAGGCGGTGGTGACGACGACCCCGCGCAACGTGGGGGTTTTGAAGGCGATCCTGAAGAACCCGTCGTCGGTGATTACGCATGCGCCGACCGAGGCGAACCGGGCCTGTCTGGCGGAAAGCTTCCTAGCCGAGGTGCAGGCGCGCTATGGCGGGACGAAGTTTGGTCGGCAAGAACTTGAGGGTGTGCTGATCGAGGAGGCGGATGGGGCCTTGTGGACCCACGCCATGCTTGAGGCGGCGCGGGTGGATGATGTGCCGCACTTTGACCGGGTAGTGGTGGCGGTTGATCCGCCGGTCACCAGCATGAAGTCCAGCGACGAGTGCGGGATTGTCGTGGTCGGGGCCGACATGCGGGGCGATCCGAAGGACTGGAAAGCTGTGGTGCTGGAGGATGCGTCGGTCAAAGGGTCCACGCCCGAGGGCTGGGCGCGGGCGGCCTTGGCGGCGATGGAGCGGCATGGAGCAGACCGGCTGGTGGCCGAGGTGAACCAGGGTGGGGACCTTGTGGAGCAGCTGGTGCGGATGATCGACCCGCTGGTGCCGTTCCGCGCGGTCCATGCGACGCGGTCGAAGATGCTGCGGGCCGAGCCGGTGGCGGCTTTGTATGAGCAGGGCCGGGTTCGGCATGTCCGGGGCCTGGGGGCGCTGGAGGAGCAGATGGGCAAGATGACGCCGGTCGGGTGGCAGGGGGCAGGGTCGCCGGACCGGCTGGATGCGCTCGTCTGGGCACTGACCGACTTGATGCTGGGGGCGTTGCACGGCGGGCGACCCAGCGTTCGGTCGCTTTAGCGGATTTAGGGAATTCGCAGGTCATATGGCCGGGCGCATCAGGCAGCCCGGGTCAGTCGGGCACGGTCCCGGGGCATGAAGGAGCACGAGATGTTCGATTTTCTGCGGAAGGCGCCCGAAGCGGCGGTTCCAGAACGCAAGGCAAGTGCCGTGGGTCGGGTGATCGCCTGGGGCAACGCGGGCCGCGTGGCCTGGAGCCCGCGGGACACCGCCAGCCTGACGCGGACCGGGTTTCAGGGCAACCCGGTGGGGTTCCGCGTTGTGCGGCTGATCGCCGAGGCGGCGGCGGCCTTGCCACTGGTGTGCCAGACGGTCGAGCAGCGGTTCGAAACGCATCCGGTGATGGACCTGATTTCCCGCCCCAACGGAGCGCAAGGGCGGGCCGAGTTTCTGGAGGCGGTTTACGGCTACCTGCTGCTAGCCGGGAACGCCTATGTCGAGGCGGTGCCGGGGGTATCCGCCATGCCGGGCGAGCTGCATGTGCTGCGCTCGGACCGGATGAACCTGGTCCCCGGCGCGGATGGTTGGCCGGTGGCCTATGACTACACGGTCAGTGGGCGGACGCATCGCTACGACGTGACGGGGGAGATGAGCCCCATCTGTCACCTGAAGACCTTCCACCCGCAGGATGACCACTATGGGTTCTCGCCGATGCAGGCGGCGGCGGTGGCGGTGGACGTGCATAACAGCGCGTCCTCCTGGTCGAAGGCGCTGCTCGACAACGCGGCGCGGCCTTCGGGGGCGATTGTCTACAAGGGCGCGGATGGGGCGGCTTCGTTGAGCTCGGACCAGTACGAGCGGCTGGTGAGCGAGATGGAGGCGCATCATCAGGGCGCGCGGAACGCCGGGCGGCCGATGCTGCTGGAGGGTGGGCTTGACTGGAAGCCGATGGGGTTCTCGCCCAGCGACATGGAGTTCCAGAAGACCAAGGAAGCCGCGGCGCGGGAGATCGCGATTGCCTTTGGGGTGCCGCCGATGCTGCTGGGG
>JBJTSJ010000355.1:0-8035 GCA_046076605.1 Tabrizicola sp. | reverse complement strand
CGACCGGTACGAGGTCATTGTCATCAACGACCGCTCGCGCGACGGGACCGGCGCGATTGCCGATGAGTTCGCGGCCCGTTTCCCTTTCGTTCGTGTGATCCACCGGCCAAACGATGCAGCTCCGGGTAAACCTGCGGCGCTCCTTGATGCGATCAACGCCTCGACGTCGGAAATCCTGGTGTTCTTCGACGCCGACTATCTTCCGCCGCCGCAGATCATCCGTCGGCTGGTTGCGCCCTTCGCCGACCCGCTGGTGGGCGCGACCATGGGGCGTGTCGTGCCCTACAACGCCAATGCCAACATGCTGACCAAGCTTCTCGACCTGGAACGGCGGGGCGGCTATGTCGTCGATCAGGAAGTGCGGCACCGCATGGCGCTGTTGCCGCAGTTCGGCGGCACCACGGGCGCTGTACGCCGGTCGGCCCTGGATGCCGTGGGCGGCTGGAACACCATCTCGCTGGCCGAAGACACCGACCTGACCTACCGCCTGTTCATCGCAGGAATGAAGGTCGCCTACGTGGCCAGCGCCGAATGCTATGAGGAAAGCCCGGAAACCTGGCAGGTCCGCTATCGCCAGGTCAAGCGCTGGGCCATTGGCCACAACGACTGCCTCGGCCGCTATTTCTTTGCGACGCTCAAGGCAACGCATCAGCCCATGATGGCGCGGCTGGATGCGGCCCTGGTCCTGCTGATCTACACCATTCCCAGCCTGGTGATGCTGAACCTGATCCTCGCCCTGGCCCTGCCCGTTCAGCTGGGCGAAACCTGGGCCAGCCTGTCGGTCATGATGCTGTCCCTGACCCTGTTCACCGGGATCGGCAACTTTGCGCCCTTTTACCAGATCGCCGCCGGATGCGTGTCTGACGGGCAAAGGCGCGCCTTTTCAGCGGTGCCATTCCTCTTCGTATCGTCGTTCACCAGTCTTCTGGCCTGCAACGTCGGGGTCCTGCAATTGCTGAAGGACAAGCTCTTCGGCATCACCACGCAATGGGACAAGACCCAGCGCTTTCGCGGACCAGCGTGAAAGGCAGTTTCGGTGCTCAACACCCTGATCGTTCTTGTCGTCTACGAATGCCTGGTGGCGCTTGCCTTCCTTCTGTGCTGGCGCCTGGTCCGCAAGGTAGACACCCGCCTGCCCCTGCTGGCGTCCGACAGCCGTGATCCGACGGTCCTGTCCCGCTCACTTCCTGCCGGAGCCACGATGCGCGGTCCGCCCGGCGCACATTGGCAGATCTTCGCCATGCTGGTCAGCGCAGCGGTGCTGGTGGGGGTTGGCCTGGCACTCTCGGGGACACTGGGCAATCTGCGCGAAGCCGTGGATGCGGCAGATCCGGTCTTCCCGGCGCTGCAGATCGACCCGAAGGCGCTGCCCCTGATCCTGCCGCTTGGTCAGCTTGCCATCCTGCTGGTCCTCTACCTGCGCTTCCGCAATGCGGTGCAGTTTCCGGCGATCGTGGTTCACCTTCTGCTGCTGCTGTTCTGCCTTTTGGTCACGCTCCTGAACCCTGCTCGGATCGAGCCTGGTCGTCTGACCCTGGTTCCGATCTTCTCGGCCAACCTTGTGCTTCTGATCCTGACCCATGGCCTGTTGACCCTGCTCTTCTGCCGCAGCCTTGCCGAGTTGCTGGGGGCCGTGCTGCTTGCGGTGGTCGCGGGCTGCATCCTTGCCATAGGGACGGCGGCGATCTCGCTGGTCTCGACCCTTCTTGGCGGGCCGCTGTTCTTTTTCCAGCTGTACTTGATCTCGGCCTTCGGGATCTTCGGCCTTTACTTCTGCGTCACGTCGATCGCCCTGTCCCTTTGGTCGCGCGACTAGGGACAGGACGCGGGTGAGCGTGGGGCGCTAGCCGGCCCGCGCAAAGCTGCTGGCCGTTGACAGCGCCCAAGCCTCGGCGAACCGGGGGGACGAGGCCGGATCAGCGGTCAGCTGGCCCGGGGCAAGCTGTTCGTACTGCTCGGCCAGCGAAATGACCTTGTCCGAAGAGGCGCGGCGCAGGAAATGATGCGGCCGCAACTCGGCCGGATGAGAAAGTCCTGCCGCCGCCACCAGCTCTGCCAGGGCATGCAGCGTGTTGCGGTGAAAGCTTGCAACCCGTTCGGCCTTGTCGGGAACCACGATGGCGCGCTGGCGCAGCGGGTCCTGCGTAGCCACCCCGGTCGGGCATTCGCCGGTATGGCAGGACTGCGCCTGGATGCAGCCGACCGCGAACATGAAGCCACGCGCGGCATTGCACCAGTCGGCCCCCAACGCCAGCACCCGCGCCATGTCGAAGGCCGAGGTGATCTTGCCCGAGGCCCCGATCCGCACCCGGTCTCGAAGCCCGACACCCACCAAAGCATTGTGAACAAAGGACAAACCGTCGCGCAGCGGCATGCCGACATGGTCCATGAACTCCAGCGGCGCTGCCCCGGTGCCGCCTTCCTTGCCGTCCACCACGATGAAATCCGGGGTGATCCCGGTCTGCAGCATCGCCTTGCAGATCGCCATGAACTCCCAGGGGTGGCCGATGCACAGTTTGAACCCGGCAGGTTTTCCGCCCGACAGATCGCGCAGCTGGGCCACGAACTCCAACAATCCGACCGGGGTCGAGAAGGCCGAATGCATCGCCGGCGAGACACAGTCCTGTCCCATCGGCACGCCCCGGATACGGCTGATCTCTTCGGTCACCTTTGCGGCGGGCAGTACGCCGCCATGGCCGGGCTTGGCGCCCTGGCTCAGCTTGACCTCAATCATCTTGATCTGCGGATCTGCCGCGACACCGGCGAACTTGCCCGGGTCGAACCGGCCATCCGAACCCCGTGCGCTGAAATAGCCTGAACCGATCTCCCATACCAGATCGCCACCATGCTCGCGGTGGTAGGGTGAAACGCCGCCCTCCCCCGTGTCATGGAAGAAACCGCCCGCCCTTGCGCCCTTGTTCAAGGCGCGGATCGCGTTCGCCGACAGCGATCCATAGCTCATCGCCGAGATGTTCAGCAGGCTGGCCGCATAGGGCTGCTTGCTGCCCGCCCCGACCGTGGTCCGCATCGCCTCATGCCCCAGGGCCTTGGCCGGGGCGATGGAGTGGTGCAGCCATTCGTACTGTTCCTGGTAGACGTCATACTGCGTGCCAAACGGCCGTTTGTCGAGATCGCGCTTCGCCCGCTGATAGACGATGGCCCGCTTGTCGCGCGGAAATGGCGTGCCGTCCTTGTCACCTTCAAAGAAGTATTGCCGCATTTCGGGACGGATCGATTCCAGGAAGAACCGCAGATGCGCCGCTACCGGATAGTTGCGCAGAACCGCATGCCGCGTTTGCCGCAGGTCATGCACCCCGACCAGGACCGATATCAGGCAAAGGCACCCTGCCGGTAGCAGCCACCAGACCTGTCCGGGAAAGGCCAGCATCAAAAGCGCTGCAACCACTATCAGGATTGCAGGCCAGGTGATCAGCGCATAGCGCAGGTTGAAGATGGTCGACAGCATCGCGGCCCCCTGTCTTGGCAGGGCCAGAGTTAAGCACGGAACTTGAAACTTGCTTAACGGAATTCAGAAAGGCACCGGCGCCGCAAAGGTCATCCATTCGCGGCTGGCCGGATGGTGCAGCGACAGCGTCTCGGCGTGCAGCATCAGGCGCGGGCGGTCTGCCAAGGTCTCTGGCGCATAAATCTGGTCGCCCAGGATCGGATGGCCCAACGCGAGCATGTGGACCCGCAATTGGTGACTGCGTCCGGTGTGCGGGGTCAGGCGCACGCGGGTTTCCCCGTCGCTGCGGTCGATCACCTGCCAATCGGTGACCGCTGGGCGACCGTTGACGGGATCCACCTTCTGCCGGGGCCGATACGCCCAATCGCTGGCAAGTGGCAGATCAACAGTGCCGCTGTCGGACTCTAGCCGCCCCTTGAGGCGGGCGATGTAAGTCTTCTTGGCCCTGCGCTGTTCGAACTCCTGCCCCAGGAAGCCCTGCGCTTGCTTGGTGCGGGCGAAGATGATGACTCCGCTCGTGTCGCAGTCCAGCCGGTGCACCGTCAGCGCATCCCAGCGCAAGGCCTGCAGGCGGGTGATCAGGCAATCCTTCCGTCCCTCCAGCTTGCCCGGCACCGTCAGAAGGCCCGCAGGCTTGTCCAGGACCAGGATCTGCGCGTCCTCATGCAGGATCTGCAGCGGCGTATCCGGCGGGTCGTAGTCGAAATCCGCGATCAGCGAGGGCTCAGACAATCGTGTGACCCGCCGCGACCAGCCGGTCGCGCAAGTGGCGGATATGGGCCGGCCCAACCTCGCAGCAGCCGCCGACGATGGTTGCGCCCATGTCCACCCAAGCCATTGCGAAATCGGCATACTTCTCGGGCGTCAGGTCGTGGCGGTGGGTCAGTTCCTTGACCGTGGGTGCGTCCTTCAGGAAGTTGCCCGAGATATGGGTGAACCCGTTAGCATAGGCGCCGAAGGGCTTGCCGAAGGTCTTCAGCACCCCCAGCGCAGCTGCCATCGCCTCGGGCACCGAGCAGTTTGCCAGCACCGCTGCGACCGGGTGCTGCAGCAGGCGGGCCAGGTCGGCCACCGGCTCCCCAGACCGCAGTTTCGTGCCGTCATGGTCATCGACGGACACCGACAGCCAGACCGGTTTCCCCGCCGCCTCTGCGCCGGTGATCGCGCCTTCCGACGCCTCGATCGAGGCCGAGGTCTCGATCAGGATCAGGTCGACATGCGGCCCCAGGATGCGAGCGATTTCCGCGAACTTCGGCGCGGCTTCGGTCACAGGTTCGGTCAGGTCGGGGCGATAGCTCGCCTGCAATGGGCCCAAGGAGCCCGCAATGCGGCCTGACCCATGGGCGGCGCGGGCCTCATGCGCCTCGGCCAGCGCGCGCAGGTGCAGCGCGTGGAACATCGGGTCCAGTCCGACCCGGGCCAGCCGGTCATGGTGGATCGCATAGGTGTTCGTCGTGGCGATCGTGGCCCCGGCGGCGAAGTAATCAGCATGGATGTCGCGCACCATGTCCGGATGGTCCAGCATCACCCGCGTCGCCCAGAGGGGCGTCGGCTCGTCGCCGGACCGCGCCACAAGCTCTTGCCCCATGCCGCCGTCCAGAAGGGTGATTTCGGCCATCTTTGTCTCCTGTCATCCGGGCGCGACATTCCCCCGCGTGATGGCGAAGATCAAGAGAGGTTGTTTGACGCCAGCCCCAAGCGCGGGCAGTCTGCCGGGACAGGAGGTGGCGCATGGACTACGACAAGGTCTCGGGGCCGGAACTGGGGCACGCCTTGCGGGCTATCTCGGTCAACCTCTTGTGTCGCGACGTCATGGCCGAAGTGGCGTTCCTGACCACGGTCTTCGGGATGACCGCACACCAGGCCGGGCGGGATTTCGCGATTGTCCTCCACGCAGGCCAGCCGCTGCAGCTGCATTCCGACGGTGCCTTTGCCGGGCATCCACTGATCGGCCTCCTGCCCGAAGCCGGCGCGCGGGGGGCGGGCGCGGAGATCCGGCTGCACGAGGCAGACCCTGATGTTGCTGCCGCCCGAGCCGAGGCTGCAGGCGGCATCGTCCTGCAAGCGCCCGCCGACAAGAAGGGCCACGCCCTGCGTGAGGCGGTGATCCTGTCGCCTGCAGGCTATGCCTACGTGCCCAGCCGCCGGATCTAGACCGCTTCCCGGAACACTTCGGCCAGAAGGGGCACCAGCCACTCCTCGTCGTCCTTTGTGAAGGCGGCAGGCGTGTCGCTGTCGAGGTCCAGCACGCCCAGCAGCTCTCGGTTGCCATTCCAGACCGGCAGCACAAGCTCTGACCGGGTCGAGGAGGAACAGGCGATGTGGTCCGCGAAGGCCTCCACGTCCGGCACGTTCTGGACCTGCCCGGTCCGGGCACAAGCCCCGCAGACCCCGCGGCTGAACGGGATCACCAGGCAGCCATGGCCACCCTGATAGGGGCCGATCTTCAGCAGTTCGGGCGCCACCACACGATAGAAGCCGGTCCAGTCGGCGTAGGGATGTGCGTGATGGATCTCGCAGACGACCGTCGCCATAAGGGCGACTGCATCCGTCTCGCCATGGGTCAGGGCGCGAATGCTTTCAGTGATCGCGGCGCGGTCGATCTCAGTAGCCAAGGGCGCACCCATCCTTTCTGGGATCAGAGGCGCCGATCAGCACATCGCCGTCCAGCTTGATCGCCTGCGCGCCGCCAAGCGGTGTCTCCGGGACGACGACCTGATGACCCAGCGCCGCCAACTCGGTGCGGACGGTGTCCGAATAGCCGCGCTCCACCTCCATTCCATCGGGCCCGGAAAAACAGCGCGGCGCGTCGATCGCGGCTTGCAGGTCCATCCCGTAGGTCACCAGGTTGGTGACAAAGCGGGCGTGACCGCAGGGCTGATAGGCCCCGCCCATCACCCCGAAGGGCATGACAACCCGGCCATTCTGGCGGATCATGCCGGGGATGATTGTGTGCATCGGCCGCTTGGCCGGCCCGGCTTCGTTTGGATGGCCCTCGGCCAGAGTAAAGCCCGCCCCCCGGTTCTGGAAGTTGATCCCGAACTTCGACGAGGCGAAGCCCGATCCGAACCCCCAGAAGATCGAGTAGATCAGTGAAACTGCCATCCGGTCGCGGTCGACAACCGTGATGTAGATCGTATCGCGATGGACCGCTTCCGTCAGCGGCGCCGCAGCGGGCATCGCCCTTTTCGGGTCGATCAGAGCGGCGAGTTTCGTGGCGGTCTCGGGTGCCAGCATATGGTCGAGACGCGTGGTGTGGCCCGGGTCCGCAATGAACCGGTTGCGCGCATCATAGGCCAGCTTGGTCGCCTCGGCCTCGATATGGGCCCGCTGGCTGCCGAACGGGTCCATCCCGCCCAGGTTGAAGTGCTTGAGAATGTTCAGTAAAAGGATGGCCGTCGCGCCCTGGCCGTTTGGCGGATGCTCGACCAGCTCGATCCCATGATAGGGGCCAGAGACCGGGGTGGTGTAGTCGCAGGCCGTGGCAGCAAGGTCGTCCAGCGTGTGGCTCCCGCCCAGGGCTTGCAGCGAGGCGATCATGTCCTCTGCCACTTCGCCCTCGTAAAGCCCGGCGCGGCCCTCGCGGGCGATGCGGCGCAGAACCTCGGCCTGGCCCGGGGCACGGAACCGCTGACCAACGGTCGGGGCCTTGCCGCCGATGGTGTAGAAGTCTCGCGCCGCCCCCTTCAGGCAGGGCAGGTCGTCGGCCCAGTCAAAGGCCACCCGTGGTGCGACGGGAATGCCTTCCTCGGCATAGTGGATTGCCGGGGCCAGCACTTCGGCCAGCGATTTCAGCCCGTAGTCGGCGTTCAGGCGGCAGAAGGCGTCGATGGCGCCGGGAAGCGTCACGGCCTCGATCCCCTGGATCGGCACCGCCGCCAGACCCCGCGCCCGAAGATCAGCCGCCTGCAGGCCTTTCGGTGAACGACCCGACCCGTTCAACGCGATGATCTTTTCCGATCCAGGGGGCTTGATCAGGGCAAAGCAGTCGCCGCCGATCCCGGTCATCTGCGGCTCGGCAATTCCCATCACCAGCGCCCCGGCGATCGCCGCATCCACGGCGTTGCCGCCGGATTTCAGAGTCTCGATGGCGACCTGCGCGGCAATCGGATGCGATGTCGCGCACAGCCCGTTGGCGGCATAGACCGCAGACCGCCCCGGCAGATGAAGGTCGCGCGTCACGTGCGGCTTGGGCGTCTGTTGCGTCCCGAGACCCGAACTTGCCATGTCAACACCTTCCCCTGTCTGTTCCCTGGCCTAGCAGTGACCCGCCGGGTTTCGGCGCGCATCGCGGCAGCCTGTGGAAGCTAGGGCGGGTCCGGCGGGAAGCCAAGGGGCAAGGGACCCCTGGCGCCCCGGTGAGAGGTGGACATTGGGAAAGGGCGCCAGGGTGCGGCACTTGCCACGCATGCAGCCTGGCCCTGAATCGCGGCCTTGTCGTCGCGACATCGTGACGACAGGGCGACAAATGCCTTGCATTCAAAGCATTGGGTCAGGGCAAAACTCGGAGATAGGACGTTCAAACAAGCGGCCCTAGCGTCGCTTGCGCAAGGATCGCGGCTGCCGCTT
>JBJTSJ010000354.1:0-2976 GCA_046076605.1 Tabrizicola sp. | reverse complement strand
GTCGCGTTCTATCAGGCCGCGGGTGTCATCTTCCAGGGTATAGGCGTCGGACGAGTATTCGCCCTTGAAGGTCCAGGTATCGCTGATCTTGTATTCGATCCCGGCAAAGGGCGCCGCATCGCCCCGGAACCACTGGTCGGCGTTGGGCGTCCCCGTCGGGTCGACTGCCGGGCGGTCGCCAAAGGGCTGGCCGATGCTGCCATCGCTGCCGAGGCGCCCCCAGCCAAGACCCGCCGTCACTTTAAGCCGGTCGCCAAAGGTCTTCGTCGCCGCGACGTATTCGGACGCAAACAGCCCCTGTCCGGTCATGTCCTGCAGGCCGATGGTCACCGCGGGGCGGTACGTGCCTTCCTTCAGGATCTGATAGCGCAGGTCGATGCTGCGGTCGGATTCCTCGGACACGCCGGGAATGATCGCGTCCCAGTCGCGCCAGGTCTGGAACCGGTAGGACCCTGACAGCCGTTCGCTGATCTGGAAGCTGAGCGTCGTGCGCGAGACCGAGCCGATGACCGAGGTGCTGAACGAAAAGGTCGCGTCCTTTTGCGCCTCGCCCGAGGGCATGTCGATGAGGCCGGTCACGCCGTTGATGTTCAGGGTTCCGGGGGCTTCTGCCAGCGCAGGGACCGAGAGGGCCGTGCTGGCTGCGAGGAAGGCAAGCAGGAAACGAGGCGTTTTGTGCATGGAGACCGAACCCGAGGTGTCCCCTCAGTCTATGCGGGGAGAAAGTGGACAGGGCAAGGGGCTTTGGGGCGCGAAGGACGCAAACCCTGTGCATAACCCACAGTGCCGCGCACCCTATATGGTGCGTTAGCCTCCGTCGCCTTCCAGGCTGATCCGCAACTCGCGCAGCACGGACAACAGCGCGCGGACCTTTTCGTGACCGATGGACTGGACCACTTCGGCAATCAGCGGCACGACGCTGGCCACTGCCCCGTCGCGCGCGGCCCGGCCACTGGGGCTGATCGCCACGAACTTCTGCCGTGCGTCTTCCCAATCGGGGCGGATGTGCACGTGGCCCGCCCATTCCAGCTTGGTCAAGGTATTGGTCATCGCGCCGCGGGTGACGTGGAACGACTTCGCCAGCTGTGCCGGGGTGCGTTCGTCGTTGATCCGGGCGAGGTGGTTCAACACGCTGAAATGCGACAGCTCCATCCCCTTGGGCAGGACTTTGGAAATCCGGTTGCGCGCCAGTTGGTCGGCCATGAACAGCTCGCCAAACAGCGCCACCGCGATGGCATCGGCCTTTTCCCCGCTCATGGCCCGTCAAAACTCCGGTCATGGCTCAGCGAAGGCACCCTGCCCCGGGCCTTGGCAACTTCGGCCAGGTCCAGGTCGACGAGGGTCATCCCCGGTTCGGTGCCCGCATCGGCGAGGATCTCGCCCCAGGGCGCGATGGCCAGGGAATGGCCGTGGGTCTTGCGGCCCTTGCCGTTTGTTTCGGGGTGGAAACCAGTCTGCGCGGGGGCGAGGATGTAGCAGCCCGTCTCGATGGCGCGGGCGCGAAGGAGCGTTTCCCAGTGCGCGGCACCGGTGATGTGGTTGAAGGCGGCAGGCACCGTAATGATCTGCGCCCCGCCCTGCGCCAGACGGCGGTAGAGCGCCGGGAAGCGTACATCGTAGCAGACGGTCATGCCGACTTTGGCAAAAGGTGTCTCGGCGACGACGGCCTTCGTGCCGGGCCGATAGCCTTCGCTTTCGCGGTAGACCTCCGTGGCGGACACGTTGACGTCGAACATGTGGATCTTGTCATAGCGCGCGGCCACGGACCCGTCGGGCGCGATCAGGAAGCTGCGGTTGGCAAACCGGCCGTCCGCATCATGGGTCAGGATGCCCAGCGAGCCGATAAGCAGCCAGATGCCCGCCGCTTTCGCCTCGGCCCGCAGGGCGCCGAGGGTTGGGTCGTCATCCTCATGCCGGAAGACGCTGCGCTGGTGCGCGCGGCTGGAGGAGAGGCCGTTCGTCAGTTCCGGCGTCAAGACGAAGCCCGCACCTTGCGCGACCGCCTGGCGGATGTAGCCGACCGTCACGGGCAGGTTCGCCGCCGGATCATCCGATACGGTCAGTTGAACCAGCGCAGCGCGCATCACTGGGCCAGAAGCGGGTCAAGCTTGCCCGCATCCTCCAGCGCGTAAAGGTCGTCGCAGCCGCCGACATGGGTGTCGCCCACGAAGATCTGCGGCACGGTGCGGCGGCCATGCGCGCGCTGGGTCATCGCCTCACGCAGGGCCGGGTCGCGGCTGACGTCGATCTCGCTATAGGTGACGCCCTTCTTCTGCAAGAGGCGCTTGGCCGCGTGGCAATAGGGGCAGATCGGCGTGGTGTAGATTTCGACGGGACGCATAAGGGCACCTCTTTCGCGCCCGACTATAAGGATTCAGCCGTCCTTCGCAACGCGCGCCAGCGCCAGCACATTGACGGACCGCGCCCCTGCCGAAAAAAGCGCCTCGGTCGCAGCGGCAAAGGTCGCTCCGCTTGTCATCACGTCATCGACCAGAAGGATGTCGCGGTCCCGGACCCGCGCCACGCGGCCCTTCGGCACGGTGAAGGCGTCGACCAGGTTGGCAAAGCGGGCGTCGCGGGTCTTGCCGTCCTGGTTGCCGGTCGAGCGTCTGCGCTGCAGGGTGTCGGGGCAATGCTCCAGCCCGGCCGCCTTGGCGATGGCCCGGGACAAAAGCGCCGCCTGATTGTAGCGGCGGCGGAAGAGCCGCATCCAGTGCAAGGGCACCGGAACCACCAGCATGCCGGGCGTCAGGATCGGGCGCGCGACCTTGGCCATCCAGGCGGCGGCGGGGCGGGCAAGGTCCATCCGGTCGCCGTGCTTCAAGGCCAGCACCAGGTTGCGGGCGTTGCCTGCGTACATCAGGGCCGCGCGTCCCCTCTCCCACGGCCGGGCGATGGTCATGCAGTCGTCGCAGAGCGCGCGTTCCCCGGCGTCCGATCCGGGCAGCGGAACCCCGCACTGGTCGCAGACATGCC
>JBJTSJ010000353.1:0-5827 GCA_046076605.1 Tabrizicola sp. | reverse complement strand
CGCCGAGGCCATCCGCGGCTGCGAGGAGGGCCTGTTCGAGAAGATCGACCTCGACAACGTGGGCGGAGCAGATCGCTTCCTGCCGGGCACGACACATGAATGCGGCGTGGGCGCCGTGATCTACAACGTCGTGCTGGCTTATGACGCGGCCAAGGAAGGCCCGAAGCCGGAGAATTGGGCCGACTTCTTCGATACACAGAAGTTCCCCGGCAAGCGGGCCGTCCGCAACGGCCCCAAATGGAACCTCGAAATTGCCCTGCTGGCTGACGGCGTCCCGGAAGATCAGCTCTACGATGTGCTATCCACGCCCGAGGGCGTCGACCGTGCCTTCGCCAAGTTCGACTCGATCAAGTCGGACCTTCTCTTCTGGAAATCGGGCGCCCAGCCTACCCAGATGCTGGCCGCCGGCGATGTCGTGATGACCACGACCTTCAACTCGCGCATCACCGCCTCGAACGAAAATGACGGCACCAACTTCGGCATCGTGTGGCAGGACTCGATCTATACAATGGACAGCTGGATCATCATGAAGGGAACCCCCTTCATGGAAGAGAGCCTGAAGCTGATCGAATTCGCCACGCGTGGCGAAGCGCAGGCCGCGATAGTGCCGCTGAACCGTTCTGGCCCGACCAACAAGGACTCGATGGCCCTGATCGACGCCAAATACATGGCGGACCTCCCGTCGAACTCGGCGAACTTCGAAGTGGCCATCCCCGACGACCCCGAGTTCTGGATCGACAATTTCGACGATCTGAACGAGCGCTGGTCGGCCTGGGCCGGCACCAACTGATTGAGAGACCAGACCATGGCCAAGGCGCGCAAGACCATGCTGCTTATTCCCCTGACGGGCTTTCTGCTGGTCTTCTTCGTCGTCCCCATGGCCTGGTTCCTGTCCTTCGCCGTGCGCGAAACGGAAGTACCCCGCGCCTTGCCCAAGTCGCTTGAGGTGCTGGCTGACTGGACAACCGGTCAGCCAGTGCCCGAAGCCGTCTACCCGGCGCTGGCCGCCGACATGATCGTGGCGGCCGACAGCGGCACAATGGCCGACGCCGCGCGGCGCATAAACTACGAGCTGGCCGGGACGCGATCGGCACTTTCCAAGGCGTCGCGGCAGGTGCGCAGGGCCGACCCGGCCGCCGTCTTCGACGAGGCCTTCTTTCGCGCCATCGACCCCTTGCTGACCTCGCCCGAGTTCTTCGCGGTGGTCAAGCGAGCCGGGGCGACGGTTTCCGATCACTATCTGCTGGCGGCCGTCGACCTGCAGCGGACGACGGATGGCGCGATCGTGGCCGTTCCCGAGGAAAGCCGTCTCTATATCGCCGTACTCTTGCGGACCCTGCACATCTCGGTGCTTGTCACCCTGACCTGCCTTGTCCTTGGCTTTCCCGTTGCCGTGCTGCTGACCACAAGCAGCGAACGGACAGCGGATGCCATCCTGATCCTCGTGATGCTGCCCTTCTGGACCTCGCTTCTTGTCCGCACGACGGCCTGGATCGTGCTTTTGCAGAAGGAGGGGATCATCAATTCGGCGCTTCTGTCCCTGGGGCTGATATCCGAGCCCCTGACGATGATCTTCAACAGGATGGGGGTCGTCATCGCCATGACGCATGTCCTGCTGCCGTTCATGATTCTGCCGCTGTTCAGCACGCTCAAGGCCATTCCGCCAGGCTACATGCGCGCGGCGGCAAGCCTTGGCGCCCGGCCGATGACGGCCTTCTTCCGTATCTATCTGCCGTTGGCCATGCCGGGCATCGCCGCCGGTTGCATCATGGTCTTCATCCTGTCCGTCGGATACTACGTGACGCCCGCCCTTGTGGGTGGCCCGGCCGACCAGATGCTGTCTGCCTTCGTCGCCAATTACACGACGGGAACGGGCAACTGGGGCCTTGCCTCCGCCCTTGGCCTGATCCTCCTCGTGGTAACGGCGGCGCTTTACCTGCTCGCGCAGCGGCTGTCCGGTGGCCGCGCGATTTCGCTGGGGTAGATGATGGGACTCTGGCGTCTTCTGTTCAGACTGATCTGCGCGGCGGTCCTGATGTTCCTCATCGCGCCGATCCTCGCGGTCATCCCGCTGTCGTTTTCCTCGAACAGCATTCTGAGCTATCCGCTGCCGGGCCTTTCGCTGCGATGGTATGAAAGTGTCCTGACCTCGCCGAAATGGTATGTGGCATTTGCCAATTCCATGATCATCGGCGTGTCGGCCACGGTCGCATCGGTCGTGCTTGGAACCCTGGCCTCCTTCGGGCTGGCGCGGCGCAAGGGGTGGGTTGCGTCCTCGATCCGGGTGCTCATCCTCTCGCCGATGATCGTGCCCATCGTCCTTGTGGCGGTTGCGCTCTATCTCTTCCTGGCGCCGCTGCAACTGACCAACACGATGACCGGGATGATCCTGGCCCATATCGTCGTGGCCGTGCCCTTCGTGGTCATCCCCGTTCTCACCGCCATCGAGCAACTGGACGACAACCTCGGGCGGGCGGCAGCGGCCTGCGGCGCCCGCCCGCTCACGGCCTTCTGGCGGGTGACCCTTCCCTCTATCTCGTCGGCCATGGCCTCGGGCGCGCTGTTCGCCTTTGCGGCCTCTTTCGACGACGTCGTGATTGCGCTTTTCGTCGCGGGCCCCGACCAGCGCACCCTGCCGCGCGAAATGTACTCGGGTCTGCGCGAGACCATTTCGCCCGAACTGACAGCGGTTGCGACCATCATGATGGCCTTCTCGACCTTCCTTTTCCTTCTGATGCAGACCCTGCAGCGGCGAAGACGCCGCATGATGCAGTCCACCGTACGCCATTGACCGTTCCCAGGATCCGGGCAGACCATGTACAGAACCCAACTTCTCTCATCGAAATGCGCGCTGGTCACAGGCGCGGCCCGAGGCAATGGTGCCGCCCTTGCCCGCGGCCTGTCAGACCACGGGGCGAAGGTGATCCTTGTGGATGTTGACGCAGACGGGCTCGAGGCCCAGCTCGGTTGCCTGAAGGCCGAGGGGAGGGACTGCGCCGCCATGGTGCTGGATGTCGGCGACCGTGACGCCTGCCGCGCTGCCGCGGCCCAGTTTGCCGCCACCCACGGCGATCTTGATATCCTGGTGAACAATGCCGGTGTCCGCCCACGCCACGCCTTCGACGCACCCGACCGCGATGCGCATTGGGACCGCGCGATCCGCGTCAACCTCGAAGGCATCCGCAACACGACGCTGGCTTGGCTGGATGGGCTGAGGCGGCGGCAGGGGACGGTGATCAACATCACCTCGATCGCCGGCTTCAATGCCTCGCCGGGTTCGATCGGGTACTCGACCTCCAAGGCCGGGGCGCAGATGCTGAGCAAGGCCTTGGCCTGCGAACTGGCCGCCGAAGGGATCCGCGTCAATGCCATTGCCCCCGGGGTCATCGAAACGGACATGACAATCCCCTCGCGCTCAGAGCCTGTCCGGCGCGAGAGGCTGTTGTCGAGGATTCCGATGGCGCGTTTCGGGCGGCCCGAAGATCTGGTCGGCGCCGCGGTCTTCCTGGCATCGAACCTTTCCTCCTATGTCACCGGCTGCACGATAGCAGTCGATGGCGGATATCTGGCGAATTGAGCATGAACGACGCACCTGACCTTATCGTGACAAACGCCCGCGTCTGGCAGGGTTTGGGCGGCATGCGTGACTGGGCAGAGGCCTTCGCCTGCAAGGACGGGCGCATCCTTGCCGTGGGCTCCTCGCAGGACATCGAAGCGTTGGGCGGGCCTGCCACACAGGTGTTGCGCCTGGCCGGGGCCACGGTTCTTCCGGGGCTGAACGACACTCACCTGCACCCCCTGCTCGCCGGAATTCGAATGACGGAATGTCGCATTCCCCAAGGGTCGGACATGGCGACGTTCAGGGACTCCATCAGAAAGGCCCTGGCCTCTCGGCAGCCGGGCAGCTGGATCACGGGCGGGCAATGGGATGCAGGCACTCTCGGGCGCGTGCCCGACCGGGCCGATCTGGACGATCTGACCGGCGATGTCCCGACGCTGCTGAACGACACGAGCGGCCATTCTGCCCTGGTCAACACGGCCGCGTTGCGTCTGGCGGGCCTGACGGCGGAAACCGAAGACCCGCCGCAGGGCATCATCGAGCGGCGCGCGGATGGGTCGCTCTCGGGTGTCCTGCGCGAAAGGGCAATCGAGCTGGTTCAGAAGCACCAGCCAAAGCCCACACATGACGCGCTGTGCCGCGCCATCGAGACTGCCCACGATCAACTGCTGTCCTACGGGATCACTTCCTGCACCGAGGCGTCGATCGGCATGAACGCCGGGGCAGAAGCCGAACTGCGGGCCTATCAGGCTGTCATTGCAGCCGGCAGACTGCACCAGCGCACGCGGATCTTCCTGATCTGGGAGCCGGGCGACCCGGTTGCCGAAGACATCATCGCCCGGCGCGCGGAATTCGCGCATCCCTTGCTGGACCTCGACTGCATCAAGATCCACCTCGACGGTGTTCCGACCGACGGCCATACCGCCGCCATGCTGGAGCCCTATGCAGAGGAGATGGAAGGGCGCAACGACGATGCCGCGCGCTTCGGCCTGCTCTTGCAGGATCCCGACGTTCTGGCCCGCGCCGTGACCCGCTTCGACGCCGAGGGGCTTCTCGTCAAGTACCACGCCGTGGGTGATCGCGCTGTTCGCATGGGGCTTGATGCCATAGCGGCGGCAAGGGCTGCGAACGGCATGACAGGGCGGCGGCACGAAATCGGTCATTCGACCTTCGTTCACCGCCAGGACATCCAGCGCTGTCGCGACCTTGGCGCCGTGTTCGAACTGTCGCCCTATCTCTGGGGGCCTTGCCCCATAAATGATGACATCGAAAAGGCCGTTGGCCCGGCCCGGATCGAACGGATATGGCCCTTCCGCGAGATCATAGACGCAGGCGCGATGGTGATAGCCGGTTCGGACTGGCCCGTTGTCGACGACGTAAATCCATGGCCCGCAGTCGAAACGCTTGTGACCCGCGAGTCCCCAGGGGGCAGCATCGCATCGTTCGGTAAAGGCCAGGCCATAACCTTGCGAGAAGCAATCGACCTCTTCACCGCGAGACCGTCGGAAGTTCTCGGCCGAGGAGAGCGCCCCGGAAAGATTGCACCTGGCTATCTGGCGGATTTCATTGTTCTGGACCGCAACCCGTTTGAGATCCCTGTTCGAGACCTTCACAAGGTTGGGTGTGTCGCGGCTTTCATCGGGGGATGCAGAGTGTTCGAGCGAAGTCCGAGAGTGATAGGCTAGGAGCGTTCGCTGCAGGATAGCGCTGGAGTTGGAGAAGGTCCTGCGTCAGACTCATTCCCTCCGGCATTGGCGTGAAGCATCACTAGAGCCAAGAGAATCCCTAAATCTGCTTCTGACCCGCTCAATGGTGACCGTCCGCTTTGGGCCGTAAGCGGATACTGAGGGGGCTCACGCCCCCTTCTCGAACTTCATGACCGGGATGCCGAGCTTCTTGGCCTTGTCGGCGAGGTTCTCCTGGATTCCATTGCCCGGGAAGACGAGGACGCCTACCGGCAGCACGTCCAGCATGGCGTCATTGCGCTTGAAGGGCGCGGCCTTGGCATGCTTGGTCCAGTCAGGCTTGAAGGCGACCTGCGTCACGCCCCGGGCCTCGGCCCATTTGGCAGCGATGAGTTCCGCGCCCTTCGGGCTGCCACCATGGAGAAGGACCATGTCGGGATGTTTGGTCCGGACCTGGTCGAGCTTGCCCCAGATCAGGCGGTGATCGTTGAAGTCGGTCCCACCGGTGAGGGCGACCTTGGGGCCTGTGGGCAGCATCACCTCGGTTTCCGCGCGGCGCTTCGCGGCCAGGAAATCACGGCTG
>JBJTSJ010000352.1:0-5063 GCA_046076605.1 Tabrizicola sp. | reverse complement strand
GACTTCCGCCGAAAAATCCTCTTCCACGATCGCTTTGAAGCTTTGGCTAAAGGGCACGCGGTAGATATGAATTGGTGGCAAGGGACCTCCCCTAACCATACTCAAGAAATGCTCAAGTCGTTCTTCTTCGTCTTCTATCTCTAAAGCAGAAGCAACTTGCAGCCTACTTTCGCGCTCTGAAAGAACATAGTGTAGAAGAGCCTGATCGTCTTCGACCATTGATTTGTACGAAGACCTCAACTCTGGCGAGAGCTCAACTAGATTACCAATTTTGCCACTAGCGAGACACTCAACGATGTACTCGTGGTGATTTATTGCATCCTGCCGAAGTACCGGTAGCAGCGGAGACTGCTCAACCAAAGGGCCAAACGGGCAGTATTTCAACTCCCAACAGGGTTTGCAAACTCGACGCGTTCTCTCAATCCAGTCGTCATATACTTCTTCGTCGGTCTGAATTGGGTCATAGCCAAGCCTCTCCTTAACTTCTTGATGTATGGGAGCTTGGCGCTTTCTTCGCGTCATTCCTTTAAGTTCCGTGTGTAAATCAATATAGGGCGTATACTACAACAATGGATCATACACAACTTGCACTTACGAAGTGGCTCTTCTTTTGGTTGCGGAATTATCAAACACACCACTGACCGCCCGATTTCCAACCGTCCAGGCAAGCTGAAGACTCCTTGCCTTCCGGCTTGCGCCTTCAGGCAATCGGCTCGGGCGACTGTCCACTGGACAGTCGCTTTTCCGACCCTCTGGACCTTCGTTTTCACGGAATTCAAAAGTTAACACCACCCTAACAGAAAAACCCAACCCCCTGAAATCCCTCACGAACTCCATTTTTTCCACCGTGGACACCCCTCCCGCCGAGGTCGTTTTCCGCCCCCAACCCGTCCCCTCCGGCTTGGAAACCCTCCCCCGGCCCGCTACTCTTGCGGCCGCAGCAAGGAGCTCCCCATGGCCCGCGACCCCCGCTTTGACGTCCTGTTTCAGCCGGTCCGCCTTGGCCCCGTCACGACAAAGAACCGCTTCTACCAGGTGCCGCATTGCACCGGGATGGGCTGGGTCCGGCCCCGCACGCTGGCCGAGATGCGGGGGGTGAAGGCCGAGGGCTGCTGGGGGGTCGTCAACACCGAGTACTGCTCAATCCATCCGGCCTCGGACGACCAGCTGCACATCTCGGCCACGCTGTGGGACGACACCGACATCCGCAACCACCGCCTGATGACCGACAAGGTCCATGCCCAGGGCGCGCTGGCGGGGGCCGAACTGTGGTTTTCCGGCAGCCGCAGCGCCAACATCGCGACGCGGCTCGTCTCGATGGATGTGGCCAGCCGCCCGAACGGCGTGGGCCACCCGTTCCAGTCCCGCGCGATGGACAAGGAAGACATCCGCACCTTCCGCCGCTGGCACCGCAACGCCGCCCTGCGCGCCAAGGCGGCCGAGTTCGACATCGTCTACGTCTACGCGACCCACGGCTACCTGCTCGCGCATTTCCTCGACCCCGAGACGAACACGCGGGGAGACGAATACGGCGGGTCCCTGGCAAACCGCACCCGGCTGGTCCGGGAGTTGATCGAGGAGACGAAGGACGCCGTCGGCGACCGCTGCGCCGTGGCCGTCCGCTTTGCCGCCGATGCCGTAGTGGGAAAGGACGGTCAGCCGATCCTGGGCGAACGGCAGGAGATGTTCGCCTTGCTGGCCGAGATGCCCGACCTCTGGGACATCAACATCGCCGACTATTCGCTGGAAATGGGCGCCTCGCGGTTTGTCAGGGAGGGCGCGCTGGAGCCCTACATGGCCTGGGTCAAGTCGGCGACGACAAAGCCCGTGGTGACCGTGGGCCGCTTCACCAGCCCCGACACGATGGTGCAATGGGTGAAATCGGGGCTGACCGACCTGATCGGGGCCGCCCGGCCGTCCATCGCCGACCCCTTCCTGCCGAAGAAGATCAAAGACGGCCGGATCGAGGACATCCGCGAATGCATCGGCTGCAACGTCTGCTATTCCGGCGACAGCCTGTCGGTGCCGATCCGCTGCACCCAGAACCCCACGATGGGCGAGGAATGGCGGAAGGGCTGGCATCCTGACCGGATCACCCAGCGCGGTTCGGACACGCAGGTGCTGGTCGTCGGCGCGGGCCCTGCGGGGCTGGAAGCCGCGCGCGCCCTGGGTCAGCGCGGCTATCGCGTTGCCCTGGCCGAGGCGGGCCGCGTGCTGGGTGGCCGGGTGGTGCGCGAGGCGGCTTTGCCTGGCATGCGCGAATACATCCGGGTGCGCGACTGGCGCGAGGGGCAGATCGCCAAGATGCCGAATGTCGAGATCTTCCGCGAAAGCCGCCTGACCGCGCGGGACATCCGCGACTTCGGTGCCGACCATGTCGTCATCGCGACGGGCGCGCGCTGGCGGCGCGACCTGTTCACCGGCAAGCGGTTCCAGCCGATTGCCGACGAAGCGACCCCCGTCTTCACCCCCGATGACATCATGGAGGGCCGCCTGCCCGAAGGCCCGGTCGTGGTCTATGGTGCCGATGGCTACTACATGGGTGGCGTCATCGCCGAACGGCTGCGGCAGTCGGGGCTTGCGGTGACGCTGGTCACCCCCGACGACAGTGTGTCGCACTGGGCCGTGCATACGGGCGAAGGCTGGCGCGTGCCGGGGCACCTGATGGCGCAGGGGATCGAGCTTTTGACCGCGCATGCGCTGTCCTGGTTCGATGGCAGTGCGGTGACACTCGCCTGCACCCATTCGGACCGCGCGCGCGATTTGCCGGCCAAGGGCCTGGTCGTGGTAGGCCAACGTGCCCCGATCGATGACCTGTACACTGCATTGCGCTATGACGCGGCGGGCAACCATGCCGCCCTGCCCTTCTCGCTGGCCCGGATCGGCGATTGCGAAGCGCCCGCGATCATCGCCGCCGCGACCTATGCCGGGCACCGATATGCGCAAGAGTTGGATAGCGTGGTCGACATCGACCTGCCGATGCCGCACGACAAGGTGGATGTGGGTCTGGTCGCCCCGGCCCTCTGGTCCAAGGCAGCGCAATGAGCTCCGCATCCCGCCTGCACTACGCTTCAACCCGTTTGCCGAACGCGTCAGCATGACAAAGGGCCCCGACACCCCCATCACCGGAGCCGAGCTTGCCGAGGCGCTGCCCAGCGTTCTTGCGGCCCCCAGCGATGCGGGTGAAGTGCGGCTGCTTTGCGCGCGACCCGAACCCAACGCGCGGACATTTCCGCCGGTGCTGACCCTGACCCGCGCCGCCGGTGTCGTGGGCGACTTCGAGATGTCGCGCCCCTGGCTGACTCTGCCCGACGGTAGCCCGGATCCACAGAACCAGGTCTCGATCATGCCCTGGCGGGTGCTTGATCTAGTCTGGCGGCAACGCGATGTCGTGACCCATCCGGGCGACAACATCGCGGTCGACATGAACCTGACCGAAGAGAACCTGCCCGTGGGCACGCTTTTGTCCGCCGGAACTGCCGTGCTGCGGGTCAGCGCGGAACCGAACGATGGCTGCGTCAAGTGGAAGGTGCGCTACGGCCCCGCCGCCTATGCCTGGATCATCCGGAAGGACCACCTGCCCCTGCGCCTGCGCGGCCTCTACTGTTCGGTCGAGCAGGACGGCGCGCTGCGGCTTGGCGACCAACTGCACCGTTTGTAACGCAGGTGGTCACTGCACCCCGCCGGACTGGAAGATGGGATGGCCCAAGTGAAGTCGGTGTCCTTGGGCCGCACAACATGGGCAGTTGCCGAAGGCGCCTTTGCCGTCATTATCGGCGTGACTGCCGTCTGACCCACCGCCAAAGGACCGACCACCCATGCAGACCTTCTTCAGCGAGGACCACCGCCTGCACTTTCCGCACGCCGAGCTTTCGGGCGGTGAGTTCGTCACCCCCTACGAACGGCCAAGCCGGGTGGAGTATGTCCTGCAGCGGCTGCGCCAGCGCGGCTTTCCTGCCGTGACCGATCCCGGGCCGGTCGACATGGCCCCGGTCCGCAGGCTATTGGACCCCGGGTTCCTCGCCTTCCTTGAAACCGCCTGGGACGCCTGGAAGGCGCAGGGCTACGGCGGCGAGGTCATCACCACCGCGATGCCGACCCGGCACCAGCGCATGGACCGCATTCCCCGCTGCATCGACGGGCAAGTGGGCTTTTACTGCCACGCCTCGGAAACCGCGATCACCGGGGGCACCTGGGCGGCGGCGCAATCGTCGATGGCTTCTGCCCAGGCCGCGCAACGCGCCGTGGCGACAGGCGCCCGCGGGGCCTTTGCGCTGTGCCGTCCGCCCGGACACCACGCGACGGCGGATCAGTATGGCGGCTACTGCTTCCTGAACAACGCCGCTGTCGTGGCCGACATGTTCGTAGGCCAGGGCGCAAAACGGGTGGCTATCCTCGACATCGATTTCCACCACGGCAATGGCACCCAGCAGATCTTCTACCGGCGATCCGATGTGCTGTTCGCCTCGCTGCACGGCGATCCGATGGACGTCTATCCCTATTACGCGGGCTTTGCCGACGAAGCCGGCGAAGGCCCGGGCGAGGGCACCAACTTCAACTATCCGATGCCACCCGGCACCGGCTATGGCGCCTGGTCGCAGGCGCTGGATGACGCCATTGCCCGCATCACCTCCTGGGGGGCCGAAGCGCTGGTCGTGTCGCTGGGGGTCGATGCCTACAAGGACGACCCGATCAGCTTTTTCCGGCTCGACAGCCCCGATTTCACCGACTGTGGCTGCCGGATCGGTCGGATGGGCCTGCCCACCGTCTTCTGCATGGAAGGCGGCTATGCCATCGAACAGGTCGGCGTGAACACCGTCAACGTCCTGGAAGGCTTTGAAAACGCCTGACCCTCGCTGCGGGCGATGTCCTTCCGTCCCAACGCCGTCGCCGCGGACAGTTGGAAGAAGTTCACTCTTCCCGCAGCGCGCGTTCGTACTGGTCGACCAACGGGCGCACGAAATAGGCCAGGGCCGTCTGCTCCTGCGTGGTCAGATAGACTTCCACCGGCATGCCCGGCTTCAGGTCAAGCCCGGCGAGCTTTTCCAGCTCTCCCTCCAGAA
>JBJTSJ010000351.1:0-3492 GCA_046076605.1 Tabrizicola sp. | reverse complement strand
GCGACCCCCGGCGGGACGGGCGCGATCCGGCAGGCGCTGGAGCTGATCCGGATGGCTAACCCCAAGGCGCGGGTCTGGATGTCGGCGCCGACCTGGCCGAACCATCCCTCGATCGTGAAGTACCTTGGGATGACCGGGGTCGAATATCGCTACTTCGACGTCGCCACCTCGGGCATCGACTTTGCGGGCCTTGTGGCCGACCTGGAAGGTGTTGCGGCGGGCGATGCGGTACTGTTGCACGGCTGCTGCCACAACCCCACCGGCGCGAACCTTGACGGTGCGCAGTGGGACCAGGTGATCGCGCTTCTGCAAAAGAAAGGCGCGGTGCCGTTTGTCGATCTGGCTTACCAGGGCTTTGGCGATGGGCTGGAGGAAGATGCGGCCGCCACCCGCAAGATTGCGGCGGCCTTTCCGGAGGTGCTGATCGCGGCCTCCTGCTCGAAGAACTTCGGCATCTACCGGGAGCGGACCGGGATCCTCGTGGCGCTGACAAGCCCGGACCGCAAGGCCGTGGTGCAGGGCAACCTGAACTTCCTGAACCGGCAGAACTACAGCTTCCCGCCCGACCACGGCGCGCGGCTGGTGACGATGATCCTTGAGGATCAGGCCCTGACCGCTGAATGGAAGCAGGAGCTGGAGGAGGTCCGCCAGAACATGCTGGGCCTGCGTAAGCAGCTGGCGGACGAGCTGCGCCGGGCGACCAACACCGACCGCTTCGATTTCGTCGCGTCGCATCGCGGCATGTTCAGCCGCCTTGGCCTGACCGAGGCGCAGGTGAACCGGCTGCGCGAGGAGCACGGCATTTACATGGTCGGCGACAGCCGGATCAACATCGCGGGCCTGAACGCGAAGACCGTGCCGGTGCTGGCCGCCGCCATCGCGTCTGTCATCGGGTAGGTGGGCAGATTGCCCACCCTACGGGGGTCGCACCCGTGCTTGCGGTAGTCCTGTCCTTGGCAGCAGCTGCGGCCTTTGCGGCCTCGGCGATGTTCATCGACTCGGTCTCGGGCCGGGTCGGGCCGCTGCAACTGTCGCGTTGGCAGATGAGCCTTGCGTTCCTGATGACCGCCGCCATCGTCGCGGTCACCGGCGGGTGGAGGACGCTGGACCTGGAAATGGTCCTCTGGCTCACCGCCTCCTCCGCTTCCGGCATCATGGTCGGCTCGCTGACCTATATCGCGACGATCCAGTATACTGGGCCGCGTATCTCGGCCCTGCTGTTCACCACCGCCTCGCCCTTCGCCCTGGCCCTGGGCTTCGGCTTCCGGGGCGAGACGGTGACCCTGACCCAGTCTGCAGGGGTTGGCCTGATCGTCGCCGGGATCGCGCTGGCCGTGATGGGACCGAAACAGGACGAAGGCGCGCGGACGCCGAAGCCTCTGTGGATCGGCATCGGCCTTGGCCTTGTCACCTCCTTCGCGCAGGCCTTGGGCAGCCTTCTCGCCCGTCCCGCGATGCTGGAGGGCGCTGACCCGGTCGCTGCGATGGTCGTCCGGTCGGGCACCGGAGCCTTGTTCTTCGCGGCCCTCCTCGCCCTGCCCGCCTTCCGCCCTGCCGCACTGCCATCGGGCCGCGAGGTCCGCCAGATCGGCCTTTCAGCGCTGGCAGGGATCGTGCTTGGCATGTCCTGCCTGATGGCCGCCCTCGCGCGCGGGGATGTGGGGATTGTCACGACCCTGAGCTCCACCACTCCGATCCTGATCCTGCCGATGGTCTGGGCCGTCTACCGCCGCATTCCCGGCCCGATGGCCTGGGTCGGGGCCGCACTTGCAGTCATCGGCACGGCGCTGATCTCGGCGACCAGCTGAGGCTTGGCAGGCCCCCTGCCCCGTGCTTGACTGCGACAAAATTCCGGGGGGATGACGATGGCCAAGGCAGCACAGCGGATCACGGCCGAGGACGCCGCGCGGCTTGTCCGGTCGGGCATGTGGCTCGACTACGGGGCGGTGTTGGCGCAGCCCGATGCCTTTGACGAGGCACTGGCGAAGCGGTTGGGAGAGGTCACGAACCTGAGGTTCCGCTCCGTCCTGACAGCCCGCCCCCGCGCCGTCTTGGAGGCGGACCCGGAGGCGAAACACGTCCACTGGTTCTCCACCCATTTCTCCGGCTACGACCGCCGGAAGCACGACGCCGGGATGGCGCATTACCTGCCGGTGAACCTGGGCGAGGTGCCCGACTACTACCGCCGCTTCATCGACCCGCCGGACATCGTGGTCTTCAAGACCGCGCCGATGGACAAGGATGGCTACTTCAACTTCGGGCCGAACACGTTGTGGATGCGGGCCTTGGTCGAACGCGGGAAGATGGTGATCGTCGAGGAGACGCCGACTCTGCCTTACGTGATGGGCGAAGGGACCGGGGTGCATGTGTCCGAGGTAGACTACATCATCCAAGGGTACGACCGGCCGATGGCGGAGCTGCCGAAGGGCGCGGCGACCGAGGTCGACAAGGCCGTCGCACGGCTGATCGCGGCAGAGGTGGAGGACGGGTCCTGCCTGCAGATCGGGATCGGGGGCATGCCGAACGCGGTCTGTTCGCTGCTGGCGGAGAGCCCGGTGTCGGATCTGGGCATCCATACCGAGATGATGACCGACGGGATCGTCGACCTGTATCGGGCGGGGCGGGTGACGGGGGCGCGGAAGCAGCTGAATCCTGGAAAGATGGTCTGCACCTTCGCCTTGGGGGCGCAGTATCTGTACGACTTCATCGACCGGAACCCGGAGGTGGAGTTCCACCCGGTGGACTACACGAACCTTCCGCACAACATCATGCGGAACGACCGGGTGGTGTCGATCAACAACACGACCCAGGTCGACCTGCAGGGGCAGGCGGCGTCGGAGACGGACGGGTTCCGGCATATCTCGGGCACCGGGGGGCAGCTGCAGTTCGTGCGGGGGGCCTATGGGTCGAAGGGCGGGAAAAGCTTCATGTGCCTCGCCTCGACCTACGACAAGAAGGGGGAGCGGAAGAGCCGGATCGTGACGGCGCTGACCCGGGGGAACGTGGTGACGACGCCCCGGACGGACATGATGTATGTGGTGACCGAGTATGGGATGGTGAACCTGAAGGGGCGGTCGATCGCCGAGCGGGCGCGGGCGCTGATTTCCATCGCGCACCCGGATTTCCGCGAGGAGCTGGAGCGGGACGCCTATGAACACCGGCTGATCCCGCGGGGGTTCTTCTGAGACGTGTCCACCGTGGACAAAGTCCGCGATGCGTTTTGAATCAAGGCCTTGTGTTTTTCTGTTAGGGGTTTCTTAACCCCTGACCACGGGCCTTTTTCGCGGCGTTCTCGGCACCTCGACACGAAGGACGCAGCGAAGCGGGAAGCAGTCAACGATCAGCAGCGGCGAGGAGAAGCGGCAGGAGGCGGAGGTCCTCCTGGATGTCGTGCCTGTCCTCCAAAGCCCAGCGGGTGGACAGCGCGCAATGGGCGGCGGCCCAAGCTAGGAGTCGGTGGGGCGAAAGACCCAGGCGGCGGGAGAGCTGATC
>JBJTSJ010000350.1:0-3515 GCA_046076605.1 Tabrizicola sp. | reverse complement strand
CAGGACTGACGCTGGGCATTTCGGACCAATCGCTCCCTGTAACATGTCCTTGAGTGCCGCCGCCTTGGCGGGCCCCGAGGCGATAAGAACGATACGTCGTGCTTTTAGGATCGTGGAAATACCCATAGAGATCGCGCGGCGCGGCATGATCTCATTGATCGGGAAATGGACTTGGTTCGCCTGGATCGTCGATGGGTCCAAATCAACAGGCCTTGTCGCAGACTCCAAAGGCGAGCCAGGTTCATTGAATGCGATGTGACCATTTCGTCCGAGGCCAAGCAACTGGATATCGATGCCACCGACCGATTCAAGAAGAGCTTCATACGATGCAGCGGCAGCCACGGGGTCCGGATGGGTTCCGTCCGGCGCGTGAATTTGGGCCGTTGGTAGGCCCACGTGACGGCCGAGCTGTTCCACCACTTCACTCCAGTATGAGTTAGGGTGAGAGCGTGGCAGGCCGATATACTCATCCAAATTAAACGTATTCACGGTCGAGAAACTCACATTGGGTTCGCGATGGGCATTTACAAGAGCAGCGTAGAAGGCGCGAGCAGTTGAACCTGTCGCAAGGCCGACATTGGCGTGGAGATTGTTACTCATCACGTCTAGGAAGATACGTGCTGCTACCTCCCCAACCTCGAGGACATCCTTTGCGATCAAGAATGATGCAGGGAATTGCCGACTCGCTGGATCTATTGCTTTACGCAAAACGAAAATCACCCCGACTGCCTTAAGTGGTGCGACACACCGCCTGAACTTGCGCCGTAGTACCGATCAGGGGGGCGTTTCAAGTATTTTGTTTAAGTCAGATGCCGAAGCAGCGCAAGCCCGTGGACGCCGTTTGAACGTCCCAGTGCTCGCGCAATCCGACGCAGCAGGTATGCGCTTCCGGCAACATCCTGTCACTGCGCGGCGTTGACGTGGAGCGTAAGCGAGGTATGCCGCCGCGAGAAGGTTAGGTGAAGCGTTCAGGTCCCAGGTGTTCAGTCCCGGCAGCTGGTGGATCGGCTCGAGGATGAATCGATCCGGCCCTGATGTCCAGATTTTCCAGATGTATTCGTATGGGGTGAGACCTCCGAGCGTCTTCAGTCTGCGTGCAAAGTTGTAGGCTGCCATGAAGTCCGAAAGGTGCGCCCGCAGCTGGTCGTGGCTGTCGTAATGGAACCGTTTGACCGTTGCGTCCTTGATAGTGCTGTTCATCCGCTCGACCTGGCCGTAGGTCCATGGGTGGTTGGGCTTAGTCAGCCGGTGCTCGATCCCGTTCGCCTTACAGATCATGTCGAAGCGCATTGGCCGAGAGTAGATGGTGTTCCGCTTCCGGGGCTGCTCGACGAACTGGATGCCGTTGTCGGTCAGGACCGTGTGGACCTGGTAGGGCATGGCCTCGAGCATCTGCTGCAGGAATTCCCAGGCTGTCTTTCTGTCAGCCGTTGCAACGAGTTGGGCGACGGCGAACTTGGCAGTGCGGTCGATGCCGACGAACAGGTAGAGCTTGCCTTCAGCGGTCTGCACCTCGGCAATATCGATGTGGAAGAACCCGATCGGGTAGCGTTTGAACTTCTGCCGCTTGGGCTTGTCGCCCTCCACATCCGGTAGGCGCGAGATGCCCTGGCGCTGCAGGCACCTGTGAAACGCCGATCGCGTCAGGCGTGGGATCGAGGGCTGCAGGGCATAGAGGCCGTCGTCCAGCGGCAGCAGTGTATGGCGACGGAACGCGACGACCATCGCCTCCTCTGCTTCCGTCAGCAGGGTTGACCGCGGTTCGGTCGGCCCGGTCTTCATATCCTCGACCGTCGCGCGCTTGCGCCACTTCGCCACCGTCTTGGGGTTGATGCCAAGCTCCCGGCTTAACTGCGCGAGCGAAGCCTGCGATCGCTGTATTGCTGCTCTGACGGCGTGCGTGGTCGTGGCGCTCCCGTGACGGACTTGTCCCACAGTGCTTCCTTCCATTCCCTCGAAAGGATCGCGCCATCAAACCATGGGATCAAACACCTACTAACCGATTAGCTTTTCGCCAACCCCTTCTCGCAGCATCGCCTCCATCTCGTCCAAGCCATCGACGGCTGACCGCATCTGCGCCTCATCAACCACCCCCACGGTCTCAGCATCCGCGACCAAGCCCTCAAAATCCATCACCATTTGGCGCTCTTCCTCGGCGACGACGGCCTGAACGACGGGCGCGGTTTTTTTTGGGGTGACGTGGGCCTGCCCTGACGCACGACCACCAGCAACCTGACGTGCCCTCTCTACATCGGCTTCGGCACCACGGGACCCGCTCGCCGGCGGTGTCATCGGCATGGCGCGCACGCTCAGCGGGAGGTTCTCCTGCAGACCCCCGCTCCCGGGCTTCGGAAACGGCAACTCGCCCGTCTGCGCCGCATTGATCACCTTGAACAGCCGGTCGTCGAAATACTGGATCCGCTTCGCCCGCACCGGCATTTGCGCATCGATCACCATGACGATCTCGTCGAGCGGCAGGCGGCGCGCCTCATCTTCCGGCAGCAAGGAGCTTTCTTCTGTCCGGGTGGATTGGCTGCGGCCCTCGAAGGGGTTCTTGCCGATGGACTGAGAGCGCGTGACCACGGTCTTCGTGGTCTTGCCCACCGCCTTGCTCAGCTCCTCGACGGTCTTCTCATCCGAGGGCGTCAGATAGAGCTTCACGCCCGCGTTGCCCTGCAGGGCGCGGCGGGTGTTCTCGCCGTAGATTTCATCGAGGGCGGGGATGGTCTGGGTGACGATGGCCAGGTGACCGCGATATGTGCGCAGGGTCTCGATGCTCTCGACCACGATGGGCATCTTCCCCAGGCGGTTGAACTCGTCGAGCATGATCATCACGGGCCATGGCTCGTCGGGACCGGGATCCTTTTCCTGCATGGCCGAGAGCAAGTCGGAGAAGAAGAGCCGGATCAGTGCCGCGAGCGGCTTCACCATCAGCGGTTGAACCACGAGATAGACCGAAAAGGGCTTCTTGCGGATCATCCGGAAATCAAAGTCCGAGACCGCCGTCGCTTCATCGATGGCCGGGTTCTGCCATTGATCGAGCCCCGAGGTCATCAGGAGCGAGACGTAAGAGGTCAGCGTGTCATTGTTGGTGGATGCCAGCCGGGTGAAGATCAGCTTGGCGGCCCTGTTGTCGACCTCATGGCCCCGCGCGAAATACTCCTTCTGCTTGTTCCCGCCCGAGGCGGCGATGCGGTAGATCTCGCCCAAGGTCGGGCGCTTGCGCTGGAAGGCCAAGAGCCCTGCCGCCACGAAGAGGTCGATCCCACCCTTGAGGAGGCCCTGCACCCGGTCTTTATCGCTTTGCAGAAAGAGCGTGGCGAGAAGCTGCAGTTCCATCTGCTGGCGCGCGGGGTCCTTCAGCTCGAAGATACGCAGGAGCGGGTTGTAGCGATGCGTCCGCATGCCCTCCCAGTCGGTCGGGGCGAAGCGATAGACCTTGTCGCCCTGGGCGGCGCGGTGCCGCGCCGTGGCCTCGAAACACTCCCCCTTCACATCGAGCGTCACGACCGACC
>JBJTSJ010000349.1:0-3015 GCA_046076605.1 Tabrizicola sp. | reverse complement strand
ACGCGCATGAGGCGATCCGCCGTGCCCGGAGCCAAGGCAGGCGCGTCTGGGGCGAACCCCTGATCCAGCACCTGACGCTGGACGAAAGCGAATACTTCCACCCCGACTGGGACCATGCCGCCCGCCGGGTGATGTCGCCCCCGTTCCGCAACATGCAGCATCAGGACAGCCTATGGGCGGGCCTGATGTCGGGCAGCCTCTCGGTCGTCGCAACCGACCACTGCGCCTTCACCACGGAACAGAAGCGCTTCGGCCTCGGCAACTTCGCCAAGATCCCCAACGGGACGGGTGGCTTGGAGGACCGGATGCCGATGCTCTGGACCCACGGGGTCGCGACCGGTCGCCTGAAGCCGAACGAATTTGTCGCCGTAACCTCAACCAATATCGCGAAAATCCTGAACTGCTACCCGAAGAAGGGCGCGGTTCTGGTGGGGGCGGATGCGGACCTCGTGGTCCTTGATCCTGAGAAGACCAAGACAATCACAGCCTCCAAACAGCAGTCGAAGATCGACTACAACGTCTTCGAGGGCCACACCGTGAAAGGCCTTCCCCGCTTCACCCTGACCCGCGGCCATGTGGCCATCCACGACGGTGAGGTGCGGACGCAGGAAGGCCACGGCAAGTTCGTCGCCCGCGAGGCGCGCCCGGCGATCAACCGCGCGCTGACCCAATGGAAAGACCTGACCGCCCCCCGTCCCGTAGAGCGGACGGGTATCCCGGCGACCGGCGTCTAGGGCACCAGATGCTCCAGCTCCGGCAACAGCACGACGCTTTCCTGCTCGTTCGGGTCGGTCCGGGCGATGACGGCCGTGCAGGGCTCCGGCCCGGGGTTGAAGGGCAGGTGGGGGGTGTCGGCGGGAATGTAGATCAGGTCGCCGGCCTCGGTCTCCATCCGGTGTTCCAGCCGCTCGCCCCAGTACATCACCGCCCGGCCGGTCAGCTGGTAGATCGCCGTCTCGTGCGTCTGGTGCTTGTGCGCCTTGGCGCGGCCCCCGGGCGGCACCGTCAGAAGGTGCATGCAGATCGCCGTGGAACCCACTGTTTCCGCAGCGATTCCAGCGTCGTAGGTGAAACCCTGCTTCCCGGCGTAACGGTCGGCCAGGCGGATCTTCCGGCAGTCGGTCATGGTGAATCTCCTTCGCGCGAGGGATATCACGCCTCAGGGTTCGCCGGGTTCGGATTCCTCCTCGTCCCGCACCGGGGGCGCGAAGGCCAGGACGGGCGCGTCGAAAAAGACCTCATCCAGGTCCTCGGGCGCAGGCGCGAAGGCGAGGGTCGTCTGCGGGGTGGTGAAAAGCATGGCGGTCCTCCTGTGACCGGCAAGATGGGGAGGGCCGGGCGCGCAACCAAGGGTGGCATGCGTCGGCAACGGGAATGTGAAGGGACCTGCGCGTGAAGGATACTGCCAGCCAACCGGTGATCGAGGCCAAGGGGCTGAACCTGGTCTTCCAGACGGCGGACGGGCCGGTGCAGGCGTTGAAGGACGTCAACCTGGCCGTCGCGAAGGGCGATTTCGTCAGCTTCATTGGGCCCTCGGGCTGCGGCAAGACGACTTTCCTGCGCGCCATCGCGGCATTGGAGCATCCGACCTCTGGCACCCTTACGGTCAACGGGATGACCCCGGATGAAGCCCGCAGAAAACGCGCCTATGGCTATGTCTTCCAGGCGGCGGGGTTGTATCCCTGGCGGACGATTGCCGGGAACATCAAGCTGCCGCTTGAGATCATGGGCTTTGACCGGGCCGAGCAGGACCGGCGGGTCGAGCAGGTGCTGGAGCTGGTGGAGCTCAAGGGCTTCGGCAAGAAGTTCCCGTGGCAGCTGTCGGGCGGCATGCAGCAGCGGGCCTCCATCGCCCGTGCGCTGGCCTTCGACGCAGATATCCTCTTGATGGACGAACCCTTCGGCGCGCTGGATGAGATCGTGCGGGACCGGCTGAACGAGGAAACGCTGAAGCTTTGGGCGCGGACCGGCAAGACCGTGGGCTTTGTCACCCATTCGATCCCCGAGGCGGTGTACCTGTCGACCAAGATCGTCGTCATGTCTCCGCGCCCCGGCCGGATAACCGACGTGATCGACTCGCCACTGCCCAGAGAGCGCCCCCTGGATATCCGCGACAGCCGCGAGTTCATCGAGATTGCGCATCGTGTGCGCGAAGGCCTAAGGGCCGGGCATCATGATGAGTAGGGCAGGAGGTACGGCATGGGTGCGCTGACGTTCCTGTGGCTTGGGGCCGCGACGACGGTCTTCGTGGCGGCCAACGCGGTATTGAAGGTCTATGCAACCAAGGGGCAGGTCCCGGTCCTGATCGGCGCACTGGCGCTGTTCTGTCTGGGCAACTTCCTGATGGTGCAGGTGATGAAGGCGAACGGCCTGGGACTGGCCATCGCGCTGTCGGCGATCTTCCAGCTGGTGGCGATTTCCGTGATAGCGATCTTCGTCTTCGGGGAAAGGCCCACGGGGCTGCAACTGGCCGGCATGGCCCTGGGCTGCGTCGCCGTCGCGATGATCGCCTGGCCGACGGGGGCGAAGGGATGACCCGCGCGCTTCCGGTCCTGACCGTCCTCGCCGGGATCATCGTCCTGTGGTACGCCGCCGCGGTCTGGATGAACTCCACCTGGGTCTACGACCAGGCCGAACGGGCCGGGACGACGGTGACCTTCGCCGAGATGGTGCCGCAGACGATGGCCCAGGAACGGCCCCTTCTGCCGCCGCCGCACCAGGTGGGGGCCGAGCTCTGGAAGGGTCTTTTCGGGCAGGCCATCACATCGAAGCGCAGCCTGATCTACCACGGGATCGTCACGCTGAAGGGCACGATGATGGGCTTTGGCCTGGGGATCATCGCGGGCGTTCTGCTGGCGATGGCCATCGTGCGGTTCCGGGTGATGGACATGTCGGTGATGCCCTGGGCCATCATCAGCCAGACCGTGCCCATCGTGGCCCTGGCCCCGATGATCATCACCCTGTCCAGCCAGTTGGGACTGGAAGGGCGCGATCTGCCGGAGGCGATCATTGCGG